>JAOZMQ010000175.1 GCA_029934195.1 Candidatus Cloacimonadota bacterium
CGCAGAGAAAGAAGAGAATTTATAAGAAGCTATCTTCTTTTGCGTTCTTCCCTTTGCGTCTTTGCGATAAACTAATTTCTTTTATTCCGATTTTTGATTCAATCATTAACTACAATTTTTGTATTTGGTTGCATAATTATTACTTCCTTATCTGGAATTAATTGCTGAAATTTAAGAGGGTCGCTTTTTATTAAATCAAAAGTATTATAATGTATAGGAATAATTTTTTTGGGGTTTAAGAATTCTACAGCTTTTACCGCATCATCAATTCCCATTGTAAAATTATCTCCAATAGGGAGAAGAGCAAGATCAATTTTATTCAAATCACCGATTAATTTCATGTCATAGAAAAGACCAGTATCGCCAGCATGATAAATAATGTAATTAGAAATATTGAGTAAAAATCCACAAGGATTTCCAGTGTAAATAATTGAAGAATCTTCATCATTAATATAAGCAGAACCGTGAACAGCAATAGTTAATTTTACTCTTCCAAATGGAAATTGAAATGCCCCTCCGATATGCATTGGATGAGTTTTAACTTCTTGAGAGCCAATAAAAGAAGCTAATTCAAATGGTGCAATTACGATAGAATTGTTTTTTTTTGCTAGTTCTATTGTGTCACCTAAGTGGTCACCATGACCATGAGTTACAAGAATGTAATCCGGATGAAGAGAATCAAAAGATTTTTGCTCAAAAAGGGGATTGTTTCTTAAAAAAGGGTCAATTAGTATTTCATATTTTCCAGATTCGACCATAAAAGCTGAGTGTCCAAAATATGTAATTTTCATAAATTTCCTCCATAAATATGTTTGATTATTAATCAGAAAAGTTAGTATAGTGCTGAGTAAAAAGAAACTTTTTCAAAATTTTTTTTAAACAACGCTAACGCATGGGCTACAAAAAGGTTGTTTCTGCACAGATAGAAAATCCTTTCTGTTCAGATACTATATATTTTAAAAACGAAGAATAAATTTAAGCAAAGATTTGATTCTTTTTGCAATACTTCTTAAATAAGCAAAAAGGATGAATAGAAATTTATACTTTTTTTGAAATGATTTTGGCAAAGGTGGAATTTCATATCCTTCTTTTTGACACCAATCAAGAATTCTTTGAATATCATCGTAGTAAATTAAATCTCGCCGCGTCCAAGCTTCCCAAGGTTTTGGTCTTAAACCGAAATGTACAACTTCCGGTTTTACTCCTTTGTCAAATGGATATTCTGAAACAGTAGGGGAATTATTAAGAAAAGCAAATAATGAATTTAAGACAGATTCGTCAGTCATGAAATATGCTAATGATTTTTTATCATAGACTGAACTCATTGTATCCGGAATTACTTTATCCATTTGTGATTTCCATTTTTCAATAAAAGGGAAATGAGACCGATGAATCATAAAACAATTTGTAGTGCATACTGTATTTATATTTGATGTTTTTCTTTCTCCAACATCCTTTTGCCAAGTTGCAAGAACTATATTGGGAATACTTCCAATTACATCATTTTTTGAATATTTATTACGATAGACTTCTCTATTCTCAGCTTTTTCTCTAAACCGAATAATGAAATTTTTCTGCATATTAAAATTCGCAAAAATATTATTTGTAACAATACAATCTGCATCCATCCAAGTAACCCATTCCGTTTCTGTGGAAAAAATGGAATCAGGTTTTAAAGTACAAATACTTCGTTGCATTTTATTATTTGAGGGTATCACTTTTACATTAGAAAATTGAGAAAGTAAATGTATTTCTCGCTCAGTCAATTGATAGCCAAGTATGTGGATCAATGTCTTTACTTTATGAAACTTAAGTGAAGCTATTAGTAAAAAAGCTCCCCAATGATATAAGCTATCACAAGCAGTTACAATAGTATTTTTGTATTTCATTTTACCTCAAAAAAATATTTGATAGCAATTAAATTATTTTTTTCAAATTTTGTGTCAAGCTTATTGATTTTTTTTTGAAAATTGTTTAATTATTTTCTGAACAAAAACTAACTTTTCTAAATTTTCTTTTTTTGTTGCTACTCTGTAGTTTGATTCTCTTTTTTCTTTACCAAACGCTAACGCATTGGACTACAAAGATGTTGCTTCTATGAAGAAAAAAATAAACATTTTTCCAATTAATCTTTCCTTCATGATCTTCATTCCTTCATGATTAAAAAATCCTTTTGTTCAGATACTACTTTTATAAAAATATTTAGTTTCAAAAGTTTAGATTTTGTTTTTTTCATCATTTATAAATTAATTTTTTTATCTTGTATTAATGTCTCTATTTTAATATATAATAGGCAATTACAGATAAGGACATTTTAAAATTTATTTAACGATATGAATTTTTGAAAAATATTTGTTTTTTTTATTGACTAAAAAAATGAGAAAAACCTATTAGGAACAAAATAGTAAATAGATATCAATGTTAATTTTTCTATTTGAATGTGATAAGTGTTCAATAAAATTTTGTAATTATTGGAATTATGTATTTTTATTTTTCATTTTATCTTATTTTAAATAGATTAAATTACTCGGATATTAATATTTATTTAGTGTATAGAAGTGTTAATCTCGAATTAAAAACGTGTTATTTGATTTATTAATATAAATCAAGAATGATTAATAATGTCGTAATTAAAGATTGATTGAACATTACCATCGATATGTAAATAAGATGACATTTAACCAATTTTAAAAAAACAAAAAAAAATGTGTGAAGAGTTTTCACACGAGGGAGAAAAGTTATGAGTAAAAAATTGTTGATCGTGCTCGTAGTTATTTCAATGGTTAGTTTTATTTTTGCTAGTCCTTTTTCAAGTACTAGAACTAATGAAACAGGTACAAAAGTAGCAGTTGCTCTTGAAGATATCAGTTCTACTGCTAAAAATGTAGCAACTCCTGCTACAGATGATTTATTTGACGAACAATTCCAATTTCCATGTGATCCGGGTTCTGTTGGTCAAGCTGGTGTTGAATCAGACGGACAATACATCTACACTACTATTTGGAGTGCAGCTGGATTCTGTCGTTATGATTTAGACGGAACATTCTTAGGTGAATTCACTATTGCTGGTGCTTCTAATGTAAGAGACCTTGCTTATGATGGTGAATATTTTTATGGTGGAGCAGCGTCAAACACTGTATTCATTATGGATTTCACAAATGAAGTTCTTGTTGGTACAATTTCTGCTCCTATAGCTGTTAGAGCTATTGGTTATGATGAAGCTGCTGATGGTTTCTGGGCAAACAATTGGTCAGATGAAATCACTCTTTTCGATAGAAATGGTGCTTTTGTAAATTCTTTCCCTTGTACAACTCACTCAAGTTATTATGGCTTTGCTTATGATGATGTTACTAGTGGCGGTCCTTATCTTTGGGGAGCAAGTCAAGATGGTAATGGTAGCGATATTGTTCAAATTGAAATTGCTACTGGTGCTGAAACTGGTGTAATGTTTGATGCTTCCGGATTTGGTTCAGCTGGTGGAATCTGTGGTGGTCTCTATATTACAGATGAAATCGTACCTGGGTTTTGGACACTTGGTGGTATCGTACAGAATGAAACAATCTGGGGTGTTGAATTAGCAGTTGCTGCTGATCCTGAAGCTCCAGGCGCTCCAACAGATTTTGTTGTAACTCCTGATGCTAATGGTGGATTATCTGCTGACCTTGGTTGGTTTAATCCTTCTTTAAACATTGTTGGTGGACCTCTTACTGAACTTACTGAAATTAATGTTTTTGTTAATGGTGAATTAGTTCAAACATTTAATAATCCAACAATTGGTGGATTCTTAAGTTATACTGCTAATGTTGCAGCAGCTGGAAATTATACTTTCACTGTTGAAGCTGTAAATACATTTGATATTGGTGGCTCAGCTAGCGGTTCAGCTTATATTGGATATGATTGTCCAAATGCAGTAACTGATGCTGTTGCTGTATATAATGATCCTGTTGTTGACCTTACATGGGTTAATCCTACTACCGGTCTTAATGGTGGACCATTTGCAGGTGTTGATTATGTTGTTGTAACAAGAAACGATGGTCCTTCTTGGACTCTTGGTGCTGTAGAATCTTATACAGATAATACTGTTGCTCCAAGTACTTCTTATACTTACGATATTTATGCTGGAAATGCAATTGGCGATGGACCTATTGCTACAACTAATAGTGCTTATACTGGTGCTGGCTATGCTTTACCAGCATTCCCAGAACAAGCTGTTTATCCTAACAATCCTAATGAATATTCAGACAGTTGGGCTGATCTTGGATGGTGCGAAGTTGTTGCTAACGGTGGTGTTGTAACAGGTGATGTAACTATTGTGGGTGAATGGGAATCTTTAGATTATGCTTCTGAAGGATCACTTTGGATTATGTCTCCTTCTGGAAATGACGTTCAAGTTTATCAATCTATAAATACTACTCCAATTCCAGATTTTGAAGTATCAACAGACGCATTTGTTGGTGAAGCTGCTTCTGGTCAATGGATTGTTCATATTGTAGATTCTTGGGGTGACGGTGGACATCAACTTCAAAATGGTATGATGATGATTACTACAGCAGTTGCTACTTATGGAACAATTGCTGGTCATGTAACTTTAGATAATCTTAGAAACGTTGAAGATGTAACTATTACAGCTGGACAATATACTACAAATCCAGATGCTAATGGTGATTATGAACTTACTGATGTACTTACTGGTAACTATACTGTTAATGCTGTATTAGACGGTTATCAAGGTGACTCAGAAGATGTTGTTGTTGTAGAAAATCAAGTTGTAACAGCTGATTTCACACTTATAGAATTAGATGGATACTGGGAAGGTGTAAACGATGGTATTTACTCTGATGGTATTGGTCTTACTTCAGGTGGAACATTCCAAGTTGCTTTCTTATTAGAAGCAAGCACTGATTTTGGTGTTGGTGATGCAATTAATGGTATCAGATTCTGGATCAATGAAGCTCCGGGTCTTACTATTAATGTACAAATAACTGCTGTAAATAACGGCGTTCCAGGTGACCTTCTTTTTGAAGAAGCTGTACCTACATATACTCCTGATATGATGTATGAACATATGTTTACTACTCCTTTCATAACAGAAGCTGACGCTTATTTTGTTGGTTATTCTGTAACACATGATGCTGGTGTTTATCCTGCTGGTCTTTCAGAAACTTTAACTCCTGGTTATGGTGACTGGATTGCTTTAGACGGTGTTTGGGATCAATTATCTATACTTGCTCCTGGACTCGGTGGTGACTGGTTAATTGATGCTTTCATCGGCGGTGGTGGTGTAAATCCTCCAGTACTTTATGGTGATGTTGATGGTAATGGAGAAGTTCAAGCTTTTGACGCAGCAACTACTCTTCAAGCTTCTGTTGGAATGATTACATTTACTCCAGAACAAATTGTTATTGGTGATGTTGATGGTAATGGAACTATTCAAGCTTTTGACGCTTCACTTATTCTTCAATATTCAGTTGGAATTATCACAATATTCCCTGTAGAAGAAATGAGAACTGTATCTCCTGTAGCTGACGTAAAAGTTTCTGTTGAAGGAAACGAATTAGTATTCACTACAACTGGAAATCTTTATGGATTTGACGTTGTTGCTGAAGGTGTTAATTTCGGAAACGCTTCAACTGATATGCTTTTTGCTCAAAATAACAATGCTGTTGCTGTAGCTTCTGCTGAAGCTGTAACAGGCGAATTTTTAAGAATTCCTTTCACTACAACTGGTGATGCTGTTCTTAATCTCGTAATCAACAATACAGAAGAAGTTGTTACTTTAGATGCTCCTAAATTCAATAGATTTACTGGCAACTATCCTAACCCATTCAATCCAACTACATATTTTGGTGTTGAATTAGCTTCTGATGCAAAAGTAACTATTAATGTTTATAACGTTAAAGGTGCTAAAGTTGAAACTATTAATGAAACATTAAAAGCTGGAACATCTTCAATCAAATGGGATGCTAGCAACAATGCTTCAGGTGTTTACTTCTATAATGTAAATATCAATGGTAATGTTACTAATGGTAAAATGCTTCTCTTAAAATAATTCGAGAACATTTACTAACAGTTAATTGCTGTTAAATAAATTAAGCAGAGAAACTTTTGTTTCTCTGCTTTTTTTTATGGAGAATAGGAATGTAGCCATCTTGGCTACTCTTATTAGAAAACCCCTCTTAATCTCCCCTATCAAGGGGAGAAACCAGATCCCCCTTGATAGGGGGAATTAAAGGGGGTTATCCTCAAAATCTCCCCTACCAAGGGGAGAAATAGGGGGAATTAAAGGGGATTTTTATCTTTTGAAACTTGGCTTTTAATACCGGTTTCAGAATTCAGAAGATCAAAAACATCATTTTAAAGGTTATTGTAAAATTTACTTGCTAACATCAAGATAAAAAAAAAGTTTGTAACAATTAAATTAAAAAAAAGAAAATCAAAAATATTAAAAGGAGTTAAAATGTATAAAGGTGGAAAAGTTGGCAATAAAGGCATGAAAGAC
>JAOZMQ010000176.1:0-3625 GCA_029934195.1 Candidatus Cloacimonadota bacterium
AGCGCATCAATTTATTATTGCAAATATAAAAAACATGAGAATCCCCGAGATGCCCATAAATGACTCTATTTTTATCAATCATTCCTAAAATCAATGTGGAGCTCATTGGTAGGAAATCAGATTTGTGATAATCATTTAATCTATAATTTACTTCTTCAAGATTATCTTCATTTATCTTAAGTATTAATTCCTCTATTTTCGAACGTGCACTAACCATCCAGTCTCTATTATTGTAAGAAGAAATGTCGTCCAAGAAAGATAGAATTTTTTGTTCATCATCTCTCAAAAATTCTTGGATACGTGACGATACGATTTTTCCCCTTCCGATATCTGCGGTAGAAACACCGTCGGCAACCATAAATAGAAGAGACTTTTTATTTTTACTTTGAATTATTTCATAACTATCTTCATTTTGAACAGACCTTTTTTGTCTTCCCTGTTCAGTATGAAAGCCAAAATTCCAAACCATATTTTCCGTGCGAACAGGAGTCATTATTGAAGCTTCTTTTTTCTGATAAAACTTTGTAACAATTTCTTTGCAATTTGAGAAACTATTTAAATTTCGAGCTGTTTCTATTAAAAAATATTTTTCTTCGGGGGTAATGTTAAATTTTGTAAGGGAAATATTAATCCATTTTGAAAGGGGAAGCTGATTTTTATTAGGAATATTTGGAAATATGGTGTGAATAAAAAATAAGAAAAAGGCTTCAATTGTAAGATTTTTATCTAAGTAGTTAAAATCGATGATGCCGGAATTTAATTTTCGTGAAAACAAATGCGAATATTTTTGTTTAATTTCTCTATCAATAATTTTTTTGTCAGAGACGCAAAATTTATCTATTTCGAACCAATTAAAAGCAAATTTATAATTTGGTGAAACATAAATAAGATCAGAAGGAATTACATACCAAAATTTGCCTTTGTTTGAATACATATCAATAAATTCGGAAAACGCAAGCAATGTCTTTTTTTGAAGTTGGAGATCTTTAAGAACCTCCGATAATTGATTAACATTCTCGTCATTTTTAAGTAAAAGATGTTCAGGAAGTTGTGAAGCCTTGTTAAATTCGCTACTTGCAAATTGCATTAATATTTCATTACTTTCATTTTTTTCTAAATTTAAAGGTAGAGTTTTGTGTAGTTTTTTAGAAATGGATTTTAAAATTAATTCTTCATATTTCATTGATTTTTCCTCTTAATTCATTTTCGATTTTTTGTTTGTTTTCCAAGAATACATTTAACTCGTTCTCAAAGTCTTCCAGATCTCTTTCACATATTTCTTGTGACGTAGCCAATTCCGTAATTGAATCGGATAATTCTTTTAAAACTTCGAACTTATTTATCAATTCTTTTAGATTAAATTCAAAATCTTCTGTAGCTAAATTCTTGATTATCTTAAGACTTTCAATTATTTGTTTTCTTTCGGTTTTTGTAGAATTTTCAAGCTTAATGTCATTCTCTAAACGTGTTATTTCGGCATTTTGTTCTTTTATTTCTCTTTTTAAATTTGCTATTTTGTTAAGTTTCTCTAACTTACTTTTTGATAAATTGTCTTCATGAGAAGAATAAATATACTTTAACATTGAAACAATTTGATTGGTATCATCTTCAATAATCTCAAGATTTATATTTTCAAGATCTGGTAAATTTTGCATACAATGAACAATGATATCAAAAGAAAATTTTATTTTTCCTGCCTCGTTTAAGGTTTCTAATTTCTTTAGGATATTTTTTTTTATCATGGCTATCTCCAATTTTCCTCAACACTTATTATGTTTTTCTTAAAAACAATAATCTTTTCCTGATTAGATTTTGCATCTTGAATCGCTTCGTCTTTAATCTTTTCTATAAAATTTCTCACTGTTCTGGCGTTACTAAAATGCTTACCTTCCTTCTTCCTAATCTTCCCGAAAATGTCTTCAAGAAAAACATTTGGAATATTATCTAATTTATATGCGGATTCTTTGGAAAACATTTGGTGAAAAATTTGGACTAATTCACTGTCGGAATAATCCGGGAAAGTTATATGATTGTTAAAGCGACCTTTTAAACCGGGGTCATTAGAAAGTAATTCTTCCAATTCTTTTGGATAACCGGCAAAAATAATACAAATATCATTGCGATGATTTTCCATAAAAGGAACGATTGTCTGCAATGCTTTTTTACCAAAATTATTCTGATCATTTTTAGATGCAAGTTGGTGAGCCTCATCAATAAATAAGATTCCATCAAGACTATTATTCAGTATTTCCAAAACCTTCTTTTCGGTTTCACCTAAATATTGACCAATTAATTCTGAAGCAGATTTTATGTTTACTTTCGCTGAATTTAATAATTTCATCTCATAAAATTTCTTTGCCATTTTTTGTGCAAAAATAGTTTTACCTGTTCCCGGATTTCCAATGAACAAGAAATTACCGGGATTTAGATTTTTTTCAAGCTTTAATCTTTTGATAAGAATTTTTATTTTATTTTTTACATTTTCAAGACCAATTAAATTTTCTAAATCTTCTACATCGGTTTCTAATGATTCAAAAAAATGTTTATATTCAAAATGTTCTATTTGCAATTCATTTGCCTTTTCAGCTCTCATTTTTTGAGTCGCTTTTTGTATTTGTTTTATCACAACATCTGCATTCCCAAAATGATTTCCCCCGAAATTTTCTCTGTTAGATAGAAGATTTGAACAAAAAATATCAGCCTTTTCATATATCTCATTGTTAAATAAAAAATTATTTTGAGACAAAATTGATTTCATTATCGCGGTTAATTCCGGAGCCGAATAATCCGGTAATTCTATTTGTTGAATCCTTCTGGCACAACCGGGGTTTTCTTCGAGCATTTTCTTAGTTTCGTTTTTATAGCCTGCGAAAATAATCATAAATTCACCTGCAAAATCGCTCATACCTTTTACTAACTCGGCAAGTGCTTCTTTACCAAAACTATCTTGATCATCATTTACCAATTCATATGCTTCATCAATAAACAAAACTCCACCAATCGCTTTTCGTATTTGTTGTTTTGTTTTTATAGCAGTTTGACCGGAATATCCAGCCACCAAATCAGCTCTTGATACTTCTACAATATGACCGGTTTCCAAAATGCCCTCTTCTTTAAGAATATTGGAAATTATACGGGCAATTGTAGTTTTTCCGGTTCCGGGATTTCCCAATAAAGCAATATGTGGTATGTAAGGTAATGATGATTCTTTCGGTTTCTTAAATCGTTGTGGCGTTAACCTAAATTCTTTTTCATAAATAAGTTTCGTCTTTTCAATACCATTTATCAGATTGTATATTTCTTCTTTAACTTTTGAGATCCCTATCATATTTTTTAGTTTTTCTTTACTTGAAATCGTATCTGATTGTAATCCATATTTTTTCTTAATAAAGTGCCAAAAATTTGATTCTTCATTGAGATATTGCCTTAGAGTTTTTACTGAATCATTTTTTAACTTCATATTTCCTGAAATTGTGGATGCAAATTTTTTAACCTCTTCTATTGATGGATATTCTTTTTTTTGTAATGAATGAAGAGAAATTGCCTTTATAATTTCATCTTTTTTGGCATTAGGAATTGGTAATAATTGAGCTTCCCCAATACTTTCATTGCTTTCTCTATTTAT
>JAOZMQ010000176.1:3725-6461 GCA_029934195.1 Candidatus Cloacimonadota bacterium
CATTGTTTGGTAATCTTCTCCATCTACCCAGATTAAAATATTTCTATTTTCTAAAGGTAATTGGAAAATTCCATTTTTGAGCAATCCCTTAAATTGATCCAAAACATCCGAAGGGCTCATTAGTTTTTCTAACAAAGTTCCATCATAAATAATAAATGCAAATTTTGGTTTATCATTTTTTAGATGATGAATTGCAAACTGGATTATTTCAATAATATCACCCTCATAAGTAAATCTTAATTTTTCCGGATTTACGACTTGATTATTTTTTTTTGCCGGATTAAGGAGAATCTTTTTTTTCCTTTTTATTAATTTTTCATGACCCTTTACTTTGGTAGTTTTGTTTCTGTTTTTTAGCATTCTCAGACTTTGGGGATCAAAATAATAAATCCCTTTTGCATCTAAAAATGCAACTGAATCATAGCCCAAATATTCAGTAAGATATAAATGCAAATATCTGTCTAATTGTACTATACGGTTATCGGAAAGAATAAGCTCATCTCTTACATTTTCTGTAAGCAAAAATATTCGTTTTGTATAATTTTTTAGAAAATTCATTTTCCCGCCTGGAATAAAATATTTGCATCCAATGGAGGAATTCCACAAAATGAAACTGCTTCATTCTTAATATCTATCTCAAGAATTCTGTTTCCATTATAGAAAAAATCTTTCTCCTCAAGATACCGATTTGTTAAAAATTCAATTTCTTGATTTGTTGAACCTCGTAAGCCTCTACCATTATTTTTTGATTCAATATATTGCCCCGAAATTATAACATCAATGAAATCTAAAATTTTAGAGTAATTTTCTTCTACATCCTTTTTTGAGAAACCTGTATAAAGAATTATCCCCAAGTTATGTTCTCTCAATAAGTCAACTAAGATAAGAATGTCTTCATACTGCAAAAGTGGTTCACCACCGGATAGAACAACGCCTTCAACTTTACTTTGAAAAATTAGTTTTATCAGATCTTCATTTGATTTTTTTTCTCCACCTTCCAAGTTTTGCCATTGCTTAGCAATACATTTTTTACAATTATGTTTACAGCCCTGAACCCATAAAACAAATTTTGGAGTTTTCCCGAAAGCAAATGATATTTCCTTATAATTTGCGATTCTCATTATTATCTTTTTTTCTGATAATTTTTAAGATCGAATCGTTCTTCTTCTGCCGGTTTATTCTCATATCCGGGAACTTCCTTGTAATCTTCTGTCCCGATAGCTTGTAGAATATTCTTTAAACGCTGATTATGTGTTAATGGATTTAATGTGTTGAAATCTACTTCCATTTTCAATTTTTCATTTTCTTCCCCGATGTTGATTAATATCTTTTCACTTCTTTCATTTTCCATTAGAAGGATGTTATTATTACGTTCATCATTATTCTGATAAATGTTATCTTTAACTTCAAATCCTCTATCACTTAATTTATCGGCAATACTTTCCTGTAATTCCATTTTTCTGATGTTATTGATAAAGCGATTTTCTGCTTTATTATGAGTTTCATTTAACTTCTTTATAAACTCTTCCATTGCATTATCAATATTTTTCATTTGAGATAAATTCATCTTTCCGATTTGTTGCATTGATGACTGAATTTGTGCAAATGATTTTTGACATTCTTTCCATTCGTCTTCTGCCCAGAAATCAATTTTAATTGTTTCTATTTCTTTTTCCCCATCTTCCATTTCAAATTCGCGCTCAATAGTTTTAACATTCATCAATTTTTCAAGTTGCTTAAAAGAATCCTCTAATTCAACTTCAAGAAATTTACCAGATTTATAAGTGTCTTCAATTTCACCCAATTGTGTTTCTATTTGTGTATGCCAATTTTGTGCTAAAGCCGTACAGGCTTGAAATTGTTCGTTGTTAAGATTATTCTGCATATTTTGGATTTGAGCAGTATAGTTTTTGAACATATCGTGGAAGAATCTATTCAATTCTAAGTGTTCAAGAATTTCTAATTGCCTTTTCATATTGTCCAACCATTGTTCAGCATAAGCCTCGGAGTTTTTCTCCTTATCTTTAAATTTCCTTATTTCTGAGTTTAGAATGTTTATTTTGCTATGCTGTTCTTGCAGTTTTTGTTCATTTTTTTTAATACGTTTTAATGCTTTTTGTTGTTCAATCGTAAGTTGCTTATTCTTTTTTTCAAAATCTCGCTTTGTTTGTGCTAACTGCTTTTCATTCTGTTGGAACCTTTGATTATTGTGATATTGGTTTTTTCTAGCAATTCGTTCATTTTTCTCAATACGTTTTAATGCTTTTTGCTGTTCAATTGTAAGTTGCTTATTTTTTCTTTCAAAATTTCGTTTTGTTTGTGCTAATTGCTTTTCATTCTGTTGGAATCTTTGATTATTATGTAGCTGATTGTTTGTCATAACTTGCTCATTATAAGCAATACGTTCAAAAGCATCATTACGAATCCTATCTAATTGTTGGTCTTTTTGATTAATAACTTCTGATAACCGATAAATCTCATTATTATTAGAAGTAACAAAATCATATATTTCTGATAAACTTGGTATTTTTATGCCACTCATAATTCCCTCCTATTATTTATATTATTATCTATAATCGCCTCATATTTATAAAAAAATAATCTAAAGAAATGTATGATTTTTTTGTCAAGAAGTTTTTCATTATTTATCCTCAGTTTTGAAGGAGACTGCTCAAAACACAACTACATTCTTAGTCTCAATATTAAAACAAAATTATAATACCCCTTTTGTTCCCC
>JAOZMQ010000177.1 GCA_029934195.1 Candidatus Cloacimonadota bacterium
TCTTTAACAAATTTTGGATTTACATTTTCTGAGGAAGCTTTATTTGCTATGAAATTGGATTTTACCAATATTCCATTATTTTGTAATTCTGATGCACGAAAATTTGCTTGAATTTCAAAACGTGCTAAATGTCTTTTTGATGAAGCAAAAAATTTCTTTGCATTTGTCGAAATAGTCTCAAAATTTTTCAGAAGATTAATTATTGATTTTTTCCAATTTTCATACTCAAAATTTGGTTTATAATTGCTTACATCGTCTTCCTTTTGTAAACTTCGATTTAAATATGACCATTCTCGATTCTCACTTATTTGATTATTTCTTGAGTTGTTTAACGTTTGAAGAATAGGCTCTTTCTTTTTTGGAGTTAAATTATTAACATCAAGATCATTATTATTTTTTCTCGGTGTTAAAACTGATGCAACTTCAATATTTTGATTTATTTTTTTATTACTACTCGCAGAATTAGAAATAGGAGAATCAGTTCCTAATTTTTTTAGTTCACTATTTACATTTAATTCAGAAGAATTATGTAAGATATTTTTAGCATAATTATTGCCATCTTTTTTTACAATCTCACTTTTGTTATGAGCTTCTTCTTCCCCATGTTTATTAATATTTAGAGCATTCTTTTGTTGCTTTTTTGTTTCTGTTGAAATTATTATTTTTTTTGAATCTCCCGCAACAGAATCACTTTGACTGCTATTAGGAGATGTTTTTTCTGATTTAACAAAATCTTCCAAAATTGAATTCTTTATTGGTGTGATATTTTTATCGATACTATTAAGACCACTTTTAACAACCTGTTGCTGATCGGTATTTAGTAAATTATTATCTTGAATAATATTACTTTTCCCGAAATTATTAGATTTGCTATTTTGAACAATTGTCTTGGAATTTTTAACGTTAGGAATAACAATTGAACTTTCTTTTTTACTATCATTAATTATAGAATTTTTATTATCAATTCCATCATTTTTAATTTCTGCAACTTTCTTATGAAGATCTTTAGATTCTTTGTTTGGTCGTTGATTTTCACTATTAATTAAATTAGCTTTCTCATTCTTGTTATTATTGCTTTCTGAAATTATTTTCTCGTTTCCTAAATTTGATTTAGAATCAATTAAAATATCTTTAGCGTTTCCAGCACTCATCTTTTGATTACTTTTATTTTGAATTTTAGAATGATTAAGAAGACTTGTTTCATTTTTTAGAATATTATTCTGAGTATCGTTCCTGATTACTGTAACTTTCTCATTATCGTTATCTATGATTTTTTTTGTCTTTGAAAATTGAGCTTCTATTTGGTCTAATTTTACAGAATAATTCTTCTTTTCGAGCGAATCTTCTTTATTTTCTGCTAATACATTTATTTTTTTAGACTTACCATTAACTTCAAACAATGATGGCTCATTAATAAAATTAAACTGAGCAGATATTTTCTCATTAATTTTTAGCCCATCATCAATTATACTGTTCACAGGCAAATCATTAGGATTATTTTTCTGATTAGAAGATTGTTTCTCTTTTTTAGTACCCTTTGATAAAACGGTGTCTTTTAAATGATTAATAATTTCAACATTTTTTTGGGCATTTTTTAAAACGGTTATTGGATCTTCGTTTGGAAATTCTTGTTTAATTAAAAATAAAAGATTTTCTAAATCATTGGAATCGCTATAAGTTTTATTTTTTTTCCAATCTGTACTTGATTCTTCTTGTGAAAATGAAATTGTTTTTTTATCTGTATTCGAGTTTCCTTGAGAACTCAAAGAAAAGAATTTTTCCGAAAAAGAATCGGAATCAACTTTTCTTGTATTATTCCATTTTAGAAGAGAAGTTTTCTTCTTAGGACTTAACAAAGCAGATAAAAAATTTTGTTTCATTAGAACCTCTAAAGTTACATTGTCATTTTATTGATTATTCTTGAAGATCGAATTGCAGGTAAAGATTGTAATACTTTCCCTGTTTTCCTTTGATTCATCATCTTCAGAATTTTTATTACCTTTTCATCCGGTAATGGTAGCAGAAGTCGTGCCACTTCTTTTGGTTTCATTGTATCGTATGTTTGAGCAAGGTATTTCAGTGATTGTTCCTGCTGTGTATTGTCTTCCGGTACAACTTCTTCTTTAGATTTTTCTTTCTCCATTTCGGAAATCTTTTCCGTTAGAGTTTTGATTCTTGATAACAATTCAGAATTTTGTTCCGTTAGAGAATCAATTTTATCAGACATCATCGACATGTTGGCTATTTGCTGCTGATTATTCATAGCTAAAGAATCAATTTTAATATTAGCATTATTTTTCACAGAATCAATTTGTGGTTGAGTATATTCATAAATAGCGAGATCTTGCATCATATCTGTCATTTCTTTTTTTAATGCCATAAATTTTTCATACTCAGCGATTCGATTTGGTATTACTTCTTCAATTTTATCAATCAAAGTATCTGGTTGAACAAGACTTGTTAAATCTGGAATTGAATCAGTAACAACATCCTCAAGTAAAGATTTTTGATATTGCTTATTCATCATAAAATATAGCAATGTATTCGTTATTATAAACGAGAGGAAAAAAACTAATAAATAAATTACAACCGGTTTCTTCATTAATTCTCCTGAACCTTTTTAAATCTGTTAGATTGAATAGAAATTTCATCTAAAAAATTTTGCTCTTCTTTTTTTACAGCTTTTTTATATTCTGAAAAGCGAACATCACGCAATTTTTCAATTGTCTTTCGTTCCTTAGTTTTATCTAATAATTTGTTTCTTGCGATATCGACTTTTTTTTTCAATTTTTGGATATTTCTTTTGCTGTTATCAATATCCTCATCTAATGATTTTATATACTTATGATGTAAATTAAACTCTACAGAACTTAGAACTTTATTTTTCATTTTATCTTGTCGCATCCATTCTTCACAAAGTTTGTGTTGAATTGCTTCCTGAATATTTTCAGCATTAAATAACTCTGTTTGAACAAGAACTAAATTCTTTTGAAGAATCTTCTCCTCTGTTTGCTTTATTTCCATAATTTTATCCAAAGAAAAATGAAATCTTTTCATAATAGTATCCTTCTAATATATCTTTTCTTTAGTTATTGCAAACATTATGCCAATTCATCAATCTTTTGTAGATATTTGCTAACAAGTGGATTTACAATTAATTACAAAAATCAATTTGGATTTATTTAATACTTGGGTTAAAATATCGGAAAAATTTTCTTCTGTAGAAATAATAAACATAACCTGAATAATATTGTATAATTTCGCTAAAAATCTGGTGTTTTAAAATTAGAGCAAATTTCTGGTTTTTAGTAATAAAGTTCAGCTATTTCCATAATTGGAATTACTGTGGATAATATCTGAATTCCTAATTTTCAAAAAATGGATTTAATCTCTCAATTTCTTCTGCCTGCAATACTTCAAAAACTTCCTCAGATGTATTGGCTCTAAGAATATGTCTTTTTACACTTGGAGAATGGCTAAAAATTTTGGCTATACTTGCTAAAACATTCAAATGTAGATCATATCTTGTTTTGGGGGTGGCAATTAAAATTATGATATTTACAGGTTCTTCATCGAGTGAGTCAAAATCAATTCCTTTTTTTGAGATACCAATAACTCCCAATATTTTGGGTCCTGTTTCCACTATAGCATGAGGAATTGCAATATTTTCACCAATTCCTGTTGAAATTTCATTTTCTCTTTCTAAAATACTATCTTTTAATTCTTCTATTGTCATTCCTCTAATGTTATGAGTCTTGAACATAAACTCAGCCATTTCATCGATAGCAGACCATTTATCAATAGCTGAAATATTCACTTTAATAAATTCTTCTTGTAAAAAATCCATTAATCTAACTCTATTTTTTTGTTTATCTCCGACTTGTTTTATAGCATAACCTGTAAAAATTGGTCCTACTAATTCATAGAAAACCACAGCAGTTAAAATGATTGCTGTAATTGAAGAAGCATATTCTTTTATAGCAGGAGAATTTGCTGCAAATAAGACTAAACCAATTGCTACACCAGCAAATGGAAACAATGAAATTCCCATATATTTTTTTACAGATGAAGCTGTTGTAGATAATTTTGCACCGATTGTTGTTCCTACATATTTCCCTAAAAATCTTGTTACAATTAAAACTAAACCTGAAAGTCCGGCAATTTTCATTGCCATAAAATCAAGATGTGTCCCAGCGAGAACAAAAAAGATAGTAAAAATTTCAGTTTCAATATCCTTAAAAGCAGTAAAAAGTTTCTCTTTGTAATTTGAAAAATTGGTAATAATCACGCCAAGAATCAAGCTGGAAAGCAATCCGGAAAAACTTAGAGTTTCGGAAATACCAACAACAAGGAATACAGATAAAAGAACAAGTGCCGGGAAAGAATAGTTATTATGACGTTTTTTTTCTGTAAATAAAATTAGAGCTAATCCAACACCTCCACCATCAATAAATGATTCAGAGAGATACTTTAATGGTTGCAATAGAGTAATAAAAATTGACACATCTCCCAAATTACTCGAATTGACAAGATAATAAAAAACAGAATAGAAAAGCAAAATGACAATTACATTGTTTAAAGCTACAACAGCTAATAATGTTTTAGTAAATAATCCTTTTGCACGAGTCTCTTTGACAATATGAATGACTGATCCCGGTGCAGTTGCTGCAGCAATAACAGAGACAAGTAGGCATACTTCAAAAGGCATTTTAGCGATATAAAATAATCCTGAAAACACTAATGGTATTACAAATAAAATATCCATAAAAGCAATACCGAATATTCTTTTACCGGAATTATGTAATTTTTTGAAATCCAAATGGCTTCCTATTGTAAGT
Organism: Candidatus Cloacimonadota bacterium; assembly: GCA_029934195.1. Lineage (GTDB taxonomy): Bacteria > Cloacimonadota > Cloacimonadia > Cloacimonadales > JAOZMQ01 > JAOZMQ01. Next base: position 4,839 of record JAOZMQ010000177.1, read on the forward strand.
CCAATTAACCCCAAAACAAAATTTGTGATGGGTGTAAAATTTGCGAATGCTTCATCCGGAAAAAGATTCAATACATAATGTCCAATAACGATACCACCAATAATTTGACCGGTAATTGCAGGAAAACGAATTTTTTTGGCTATTTTTGTGAACAGAAGTCCGGTTAACATCAGTATCGATAAAACTAATAATGGATTTGCATTATTAATTAATGGAATTTCTCGGTGAAACCATTCCATAAAATGTCTTCCGATTATACTCACATTAATTCCCCTTTAAGTGTCCAACCAACAGCATCTACAATTTTTACTTTTACAAATGAACCGATGAGACTTTTATCTCCTTCAAAGACAGTAATTTTGAAATCTCTACTTTTCCCCGCTAATTCAGATTGTGATTTTTTACTCACTTTTTCTACGTATAATTCTTTTATTTTTCCAATTTGATTTTGATATTTTTTATGAGTAATTTTTGTTTGTAAATCAATTAATCGTGAAAGCCGTTCTAAACGAATTTTTTCAGCAATCTGATCTTGAAAATCTGCTGCTTTGGTCCCTTTTCTTGGAGAATACTTAAAAGTAAACGCATAATCAAATTCAATATTTTTCATCATATTATAAGTACGTTGAAATTGCTCTTCAGTCTCTCCGGGAAAACCTGCAATAATATCGCTGGTAATGGCAATTTCCGGCATTGCTTTCCTCAATTTTTGTACAATCTTAAAATAATGCTCCGCTGAATATCCACGATTCATTCGCTTGAGAATTTCATTATCTGCAGATTGCATTGGTAAATGTAAATGCTCACAAATTTTATCACTTGTAGCCATTACTTCAATTAGTTCATCAGATAAATCTTTCGGATGAGAAGTTACAAATCGAAGTCTTTTTATAGATTCAACTTTATTTACTTTTCGTAATAATTCAGGGAAATTTGTATTCTTAAATTGATATGAATTTACATTTTGCCCAAGCAATGTAACATCTTTAAATCCATTTTCTCCGGCTATTCTTACTTCTGTGACGATTTCTTCAAAAGATCTGCTTCTTTCACGTCCTCTTGTATAAGGTACAATACAATAAGTACAAAAATTATCACAACCTCTTGTAATGGTAACAAATGCATTAAAATGTCCTTCTCTTTTAGGTAAAAGATGTTCATAAACTTCTGAGTTATTAACTTCTGTTTTAGATCTCTTTTGGTTATGGTTCAATGAATTTATGATGTTTGGTAATTCTTTATACTGATCAACTCCTGCAACAAAATCAATTGCTTTGTTATCTTTTAATAATTCTTCTTCAAGTCGTTGAGCTACACACCCAATAATACCAATCTTTAAATGAGTTTTTTTTACTTTCCTCTTATTTTCATTTGAGATTCTTCCCAGAACTCTGTCTTCTGCATTTTGTCTGACTGTACAAGTGTTGAAAATTATTATATCTGCTTCATCGATATTTGATGTAGAAATGTAACCTGCTTTATTAAGTATATTTGCAACAAGTTCAGAGTCAGCAACATTCATTTGACAACCATAGGTTTCTATGAAAAACTTCATTTTTTTATCCTTTCCGTTTTTATTTATGGGTTAAGTTGGTGTTTAAAAAATATTAATTAGT
>JAOZMQ010000178.1 GCA_029934195.1 Candidatus Cloacimonadota bacterium
TAGCGACAAAAAAAGAAAATTCAGAAAAAGTTAGTTTTCGTTCAAGTACTATTTAACAAATCTCAATTGTACAAATAAGAGTTTTTATCTCTATAATTTTTTGAATAATGTTGTTTTATTAGTAAATTTTAGTGGTTGGGATGGGAGGAGTCGAACCCCCACATACGGAACCAGAATCCGCTGTACTACCATTATACTACATCCCATAATAAATGGTTGGGCCGGGAGGATTCGAACCCCCGAATACATGGACCAAAACCATGTGTCTTACCGCTTGACGACGACCCAGTAAAAAAAAATTAGTGGCGGAGAAGGAGGGATTCGAACCCTCGGAGAAGCTTTCACCCCTCACACGCTTAGCAGGCGCGCGCCTTCAGCCAGCTCGGCCACCTCTCCGCAAAAAATGGCGGAGGATGAGGGACTCGAACCCCCAAGCCCAAAGGGCGGCGGTTTTCAAGACCGCTGTCTTACCAATTAGAACTAATCCTCCGTCCTAAACATCAACTTAATGATGTGGTGCAAGAAATGAATAACGATAATCTGTGTCAAACTTTTTTTTCATTTTTCTACAGACCTAATTCTTTCTATTATTTAATCTGAAATAAAATTCTTGTAATTGACTATTTTAAAATAGATTATCTCTTTTAATTTAGTTTCAAATTTTGCATAAGATGATTTTTTGTTCAAATGTAAAATAGCTTCATTTGCTTTGAAAAGTTGTTCATCAAATTTTTTTTTCAAAGAAAGATCATCCATAATTTCTTCTAAATGATAATTCTCAATATCTAATAGTTCATCAAAATTAAGATGGTATTCATCATTTTTTTCTACATTTTTTTTATGAGTCCATTCTCCAGACTTGAAATCAAACTCATACAAAGGGAGAAATAAATATCCATTTTTTAAAATAAATTCTAATGCGGAAAAAATATACTCAACTTCAATTTCAGAAAACGAATAATGTAAATTAAGTCTAACCCACCCTGGTTTCAGTCCACTAATATTCTCATCAATATAAGAAATATATTTGCAAGATGTTTCCTTATCAATCTTCAATAATTGATGACCATAAGGTCCGGCACAAGAACAACCAGCTCTTGTTTGAATACCAAAAAGGTCATTGAATAGTTTTGTAACAAATTTTGGGTGAAGAATTTTATCTTCATGTTTGATATTAAACGAAATAATATTAATCTTTTTAGAAGCTTCTGTGGGTCCATAAATATATAAATTAGAATCATCTAAAAATCTTTTATTAAATTTTTCAAGATAATATTCTTCAATTGCTTCAATATTAGTAATTCCAATTTTTTCTTTTAATTGAAAAACAAGTGCAACTTTAATATCTTGAATTATTCCGGGTGTTCCGGGTTTTTCACGTGTTTCAATGTCATCAATAAAAGCTTCATTATCCATAGTAACATAAGTTACAGTACCTCCGGCAGCAATTGAAGGAGGTAATTTTTTTTGATAAATCCTATCATTAAAAATCAATAAACCGGAAGTTCCAGGTCCTCCGAGAAATTTATGAGGAGAAAGAAAAATAGCATCAAAATAAGACTCGCTATCGTAATTCATATTGATTTCTACATAAGGAGCACAAGCTGCAAAATCAAAACAAGCGATTACATCATATTTGTGAAGAATTTTTGCAACTTTATATACTTCTGTTTTGATTCCGGATACATTTGAAGCTGCTGAGAATGAACCTATCTTTTGACGTTTAGAATAATCCGGATTTGAAACAAACTCTTCTAATTTTTCTAAATCCAATTCTCCAGCTAAATTTAATGGAATTTCAACAACATCACAAATTGTTTGTCGCCACATTACTTCATTTGAATGATGTTCGTAAGGTCCAACAAAAACAACCGGTTTATGTTCATCCATATATTTTAACATCTGGTGATGACAATCTGGCTTCTGATCAAATTCAGTTACACAAGAATTCATAAAAGAATCAATGCGTTTTTTTGTCGCCGGAGACCAAAAAACTCCGAGAATCTGAAGTAATCTTGTGATACCGCCAGTACAACCTGTGCCTGAAAAAATAATCTTTCCTGAATCACCGGCATTGACAATTTTTTTTATAATCTTTTCAGCATCGTGTAACAAAGTTGTCATTATTCTTCCGGTAAAATCATCTTCGGTATGTGTATTTGCATAATATTTCAAAATGTGGAGAAGATAGTTTTCAATTTTAAAAACACTTCTTCCACTTGCTGTATAATCTGCATAAACCAATGGCTTTTCACCAAATGGTGTCTCGAACATCATATTTCTACCAATAATATCATTTCTTAACCAATCAAGATTTTTAATGATTTTGTGAACATCCATATCATACCTCATATTAATTTTTTTCCGTGAAGATTATTAATCATCAATATTTGTCAATATCAAACAGTTAGTACCGGTTGGGTGTTGTATTTTCATTTGTTTTGCAACAGTAATTTAAGCAAAATTTATAGATTATCAAAAAGATCCCCTAAAGTTCCACCAAAATCTTTCTTTTCATCTTTACCATATTTTTTTACCAAACTTTTATTCATATATTTTTCTTTTTTGGAAATTCTTCCTTGTCGCATTCCACCTTTATCTTTATCTGATTGTTCATAACCACATTTCCTGTCGGAACAAACTAACATTTTGCTGGATTTATTCTGAACTTGCATCATAAATTTTCCACAAATAGGACATTTATTTTTTGTTAAATTATCAATATGATATTCTGAAGTATTTGTTTTAACAGAAGAAACAAGCCGAACTACATTATTTCTAATATCCTTCATAAAATCCATGCGTTTCTCTTTTCCAATTGCAATATTATGAAGTCTTTTTTCCCAAGCTGCTGTTAATTTTGGTGAACGTAATTCTTCCGGAACAAGAGAAATCAACTGAATACCTTTGGAAGTTGGGACGATGGATTTTCCTCTTCTTTCTGCATAATATGCTGAGAACAAACGATCAATAATTTCAGCTCTTGTAGCCGGAGTTCCCAAACCACCTTCTTTAATGGATTCTCTTAGATTTTCATCTTCAATAAATTTTCCCGGACTTTCCATCGCTGTGAGCAAAGAAGCTTCTGTATATCTTTTTGGTGGTTTTGTCTGAGATTTCTCTAAACGAATCTTTTTTGTGAAAATTTTCTTTCCTTTATTTTGTGGTTTTAGCGTTTGTTCAGGTAAATGATTTTCCGGAATATCTTCTTCCAAAGATAATTTTTCGATTTTTTGCCAGCCATAATCAACAACAACTTTTCCACGTGAGAAAAATTTTTCTCCTCTAATATCCGTCATAATTGTAGTTTGGATATATTTAAATGGCGGTAACAAAACAGCAAGAAATCTTCGTACAATTAAATCATAAATTCTTTTTTCATCAATAGAAAATGAACTGATGTGCGGTTTTTGTTCGGTTGGAATGAGTGCATGATGTTCTGTTACACGACTATTATTTACCACTCTATTTCCGGGACGAATATTTGATCTCAAAAGAGCTTCTACAGTTTTTTGATAACTACCATTTTTTAAAATAATCAATCTTTGAGGAATTGATGAAACCATATCAGAAGTGATATATCTCGAATCAGTTCTTGGGTAAGTTGTCGCTTTATGACGCTCATATAAACTTTGTACAATAGAAAGAGTTTTCTTTGCGGAAAAGGAAAATTTTTTATTTGCTTCTCTTTGAAGTTCTGTCAAATCATAAAGAAGTGGCGGTTGTTCAGATTTGTTTTTCCTCTGAACATCTTCAATTATTGCCTGCTGACCTTCTATTTTCTTCAATATTGAATTTGCTCTTTCATTACTAAAAATTCTTGAATTTTTATTTTTGTCTCGCCAAGTTCCAAAAAAATCACCAAAATCTGCTTTTATAGTCCAGAAATCTTTTGGTACAAAATTCTTTATTTCGCTTTCACGAGTTACAATCATTGATAGAGTTGGAGTTTGAACACGACCGGCAGATAGTTGGGCATCAAATTTACAAGTTAAAGCACGAGTTACATTTAAACCTATAATCCAATCAGCTTCTGAACGACAAACAGCTGCTTGGTAAAGATTTTCATAATTCTTCCCGGGTTTAAGAGTGGCAAATCCTTGTTTAATCGCAGCATCTGTTTGAGATGAAATCCATAAACGTTTGATAGGTTTTCTACAACCGGATAGCTTTAAAGCCCATCGTGCCACAAGTTCGCCTTCTCTTCCAGAATCGGTGGCAATGACAATTTCATTAATATCTTTTCTATTAAAAAGTTTAGAAACAATTTTATACTGGTTTGATGTTTTTTTTAATACTTTTAATTTCATTTTTTCCGGTAACATTGGTAGATATTCAAGATTCCATTCTTTCCATTTTATATCATAATCAGCCGGTTCTGATAGAGTGACCAAATGTCCCATCGCCCAAGTAACAACATAATTTGTACCTTCACAAAAGGATTTTCCTCTATTACCACATTTTAAAACACGAGCCAAATCTTTTCCAACGCTTGGTTTTTCTGCTAAAACTAATGTTTTCATTTTATCTTCCTCAAAATAATTTTCAATTGATAAAAAAAAATCTTCTTTTAAAGTCAATCATTATTGAGCAACAGATGTTTTTAGTGTTTTTCTTGATTAAGAATGTGTTCGTTCAATTGAAAAAAAAGGCAACGAACAAATGAATAATACGAACATCCTTCAAAAGTAATTTACACTTTCCGAAAAAGCAGGATTGTTAGAAGAAAGGATTTTTATGGGAATGCAAGCATCTTGCTTGCCTCTTTGTCTGCTGGAAGCAGGCATTCCCGTCTTGCTTTCCGTGGTTAAAAATGTCATTGACAAATTATAATGGTGAAACAAATGAAAAATTAAAAGAAGTTTAAATAGTAGCTGAACAAAAAAGAATAAGCCCCGGATTTACGCAGAGTTACGCGGGTTTAAGAGAATAAATAATAGACGGGAAATAGTGAGAAATTACAAATATTAGGATGGTTTTAAATTTTTTCTCTATTTTATCCATTATGATTAAAATTTCAATAAGAATTTATTCTTTTAAATCCGGTGCTAATCCGTGCAATCAGTGGCTTTTATCCTTTTCGTTCAGATACTAAATAATATTAACTTGGAGATTGTCTTAAAAATGCTAATTCAAATAACAGACGAAATTAAAAGATTTAAAAAAGAAGCTTTCATAAACGACAAATTTGTAGTCTTTTCTCGTTCCGGATTAAATATTGCCGAGAAGAAATTTATAACTTTATTGCCGAAAATCGGTAATCCGAAAAATATTTTAATATTGGAAAATAGAACCGGTGTCTCAGCTATAATTGCAACAAATCTATTTCCAGACGCAAAAATTAGAATTCAAACAATAGATATTTTTTATATAAATAAAATGAAAAAGAGAATAAAGGATTATCTGACAAATAATATTGAACTTGTTTGTGCTCCATATATTGATCAAATGAATAATTATGATTTGATATTTTATCAGATTTCTGCAGAATCTGTTCCTAAAGAATTGACAGCTGACCTTATTCAAAATTGCCATAAAGCACTTAAACAAAATGGAAAACTAATTATTGCAACCGATAGTCAAGCTGATTGGTTAAAAAATAATGTTAAGAAAATTTTCGGATCTTTTTCTTTTGATATTTCTAAAAACCTGACATCTGTAATTGCAAAAAAAAGAAATAATTTGAAGAAAATTAAGAATCATAAAGTGAATTTTGAAATGACTGTTCTTAACAAAAAGAAGATAAATCTTAGTTCTATACCCGGAGTTTTTGCTCATCGTAGGGTAGATATTGGAGCACAAGCTCTTTCCGAAGTTGTCGAAGTAAAAGAAAATGATCGGGTTCTCGATATGGGATGTGGTTGCGGTTCAATTGGGATTTTTCTTGCGAAAAACTATTTTTTGGATAAGATTACTTTCTTAGATGCAAGTTCAAGAGCAACATTTTGTACTGAAGAAAATTGTACAATGAACCAGATTGAAAATTATGAAATGATTCTTAGCGACAATGGTTTAGAAAGACAAAATGGATTTACTCTTTTTGTTGGAAACCCTCCTTATTTTTCTCATCATAAAATATCTAAACTTTTTATTGATACTGCTTTTGATTCTCTTGAACAAAATGGAAGAGCGTATATTGTCGCCAAAACCGCAAAATGGCATTTGAATTATATGGCAGATTTATTTGGAAATGCTGAATTAATTGAAAGAAGAGGTTACCAAATTGTGAAATCAATAAAAATGAATAATGAAATAAGAAATTGTCAGAATCAGGATAGGCTGGATTAACAGACATTCGTAGCTCAATCATCCTGATTGAACAATGACAATTTCGTAGCTCAATCAGTCTGATTGAACAGTAACAATCAAGCTGATTGTTCTACGAGGATGAATTCCCCGTCTGCTTTGTAGCTCAA
>JAOZMQ010000179.1 GCA_029934195.1 Candidatus Cloacimonadota bacterium
AGCGATATTTATGTAGCCCAATGCGTTAGCGTTGGGTAAAGATAAAAAGAAAACGAAGCTACAGAGTAGCGACAACAAGAGAAAATTTAGAAAAAGGAATTTTTAACCATAAAGAAAATGAAGTTAATAAAGAAAGATTAATTGGGAAATTATTTATTTCTTTGCAAACCATTAGGAACTGTCGCAAAATAAGCTATACAATCTATCTTTGAATTATTCATTTCTTCTTCCTTAAATAAACAAATAATTCTTTGATATATCGTACAGTTTATATCACGACAGCCCCCTTAGAATAGTTTTAAATATTTTTTATAATAAAAAGCTTGAATATATTTACATCATTTATTTTTTTGATTTTCGTAATATTTTTATTTTAATATAAGGATAAATAATGCAGAAAAATTTTAAAGAAAATATGAAAATTTTAATTTTAGTAATATTTTTTACTAATATTTATATTAGTTTATTTTCGTATGAAACGGGGAAAAATCCTGTTAAAGCTTCATTATTTTCTCTATTACTTCCTGGTGGCGGTCAATATTATAATGAAAGTAAAATAAAATCAGCTTTGTTCTTTAGTACGGAAACTTATTTTACTGCAAAATTGATTTATGATCATAATATGATGAATGATTATTATGATAAGGCTTTATCAACTATTGGTGAAGAGCATCAAGAAAATGCTTGGAATTATGATCGATATTATGCAAAACGCCAAAACGATTTATGGTGGCTTGGTGGTATTGCATTTATGTCTGTCATAGATGCTTTTATTGATGCACATCTCTATAATTTTGATGAAGAGAAAAGAAAAATTCACTTGAGATTTGAGAATAAGAAAGTCTCAGTCTCTTATTCGTTTTAAATATTCAAAACAGAATTAGATGAAAGAAAATGTAAATAAATTTGAAGGAAACATGAAGAAAAATTTTGTTATCGCAATTGATGGTCCTGCTGCTTCCGGTAAGAGTACAATAGCAAAACTATTGGCTTCTAAATATGGATATATTTATATTGATACAGGAGCAATGTATCGTGCCTGTGCTTTATGTTCTTTACAAAATAACATAATAATTGATGATATTAAAAGTATTAATAAAATGTTGCTGAATATAGATATTCATATAGATTATTATCCAACTGGAAATAAACTCATCTTAAATGGTAACGATGTTAGTCAAAGAATCAGAGAGTCTGATATTTCTAAATTATCTTCACAAATTGCCACAATTGCTTCTGTTCGAGAAAAGATGGTAGAATTACAGAGAAAAATTGCTGACAATGGTGGTGTGATAATGGATGGAAGAGATATTGGTACTGTCGTATTACCCAAGGCAGATTTTAAATTTTTTTTAATTGCTGATACAGCTACAAGAGCAAAACGTAGATTTGAAGAATTATCAGAAAAAAATATTGCTATTTCACTTGAAGATGTTGAAAAAGACCTTTTGTGGCGTGATGAAAATGATCGCACAAGAAAGCTTTCTCCATTAAAAAAAGCTGATGATGCAATAGAAATCAATAATAGTAAAATGTCAATAAATGAGCAAATAATAATCATAGATAAAATAATTGAAGGTCAATAATGTCGTTGTTTTACAAATTCAGCAAAGCACTTTATCAAAATTTATTCAAATATTTATGGAATGGAGAAATAATTAATGCTGAAGAATTTGAAAATTGGGAAAATGGAATCATTGCAGCCAATCATCTTCATTGGTCAGATCCTCCTTTAGTAGGAAGTGTTATCCCGGGAGAAATAAATTTTCTTACAAAAAAAGAACTCTTACAAATCCCTGTTCTTGGTTTTTTAATCAAGAAGCTTAACACAATTCCTATTCGACGTGGTACAATTGATAGAAACGCAACAAATATTGTTATCGAGAAATTACTGCATAAACAATCTGTATTAATCTTTCCAGAAGGTAGTCGAAAGAATTTTACAGCCAAACCGGGAATTGGAAAATTAGCAATAACAGCACAAGCTCCAATTCTACCTGTTTATGTGAGAAATAGTACAAAACTTTTTTCTTGTTTTTTGAGAATAAATAAACTTTCTCTAATTTACGGAAAACCAATCTCAGTTGAAGAAATTAATAAATATCCTGATAGTAAAGAAGGTTATCGGAATTTGGCTTGTTATATCTTGGATAGAATAAATGGATTGAAAAATGATAATTAGGATAGCAAAAAATTCCGGTTTTTGCTTTGGAGTAAAACGAGCTATTCAGATTGCTCAAAATGCGTCTGTAAATAATTCCAATGTTGTGACTCTTGGTCCAATAATCCACAATCCCCAAATGGTTGAGAAGCTTAAAAAAAATGGAGTCGGTTGTATTGAAAATATTTCAGAGATTTCTGATCAAACAATAATTATCCGTTCCCATGGTGTTCCACAAGACGTATTTAAACATTTACAGGAAAAGGAAATTGATGTTATTGATGCGACTTGTCCTTATGTTTCTATGACTCAACAATATGCTAAAGAATTGATGGAGAATGATTATCAAGTTGTTATTCTTGGTAATAAGAGACATCCGGAAGTAATTGCTTTACATTCTTATGTAAATGAAAATAGCATCATTGTAAATAATACTGACGAAATGCCAAACAAAAAGTTTAAGAAATTAGGTATTATTTCGCAAACTACTCAACCTGTAGAAAAACTGCAACAGCTTGTCTATAAAGTTATTCCGAATTGTCAGGAAATTAGAGTAATAAATACAATCTGTGATGCAACATCAATACGACAACAATCTACTCTTGAGTTAGCAAAAGATAGTGATATTATGATTGTTATCGGTGGTAGAAACAGTGCAAATACAAAAATGTTAGCAATAATATGCAAAAATATTGTTGAAACATATCATATTGAAATAGCTTCGGAACTGAAAAAAGATTGGTTTAAAAACAAAAAAAAGATCGGAATTACAGCTGGTGCTTCAACGCCAGATTGGTCGATTACAAAAATATACAATAAAATCACATATTATCTTGGAATTAATCACCTTAAGATTAACAATGTCGAAGAGATTCCCGGATACAAGGAGAATGCATGATAACTAATGAACAAAACGAAGAAACAAAAGTGGTTTCAGAAGTGAAATCGTCTGAAGTTAATGTAACAACTAACACCACAACAGAAATCGAAAACGAGTCAAAATCAGACAATGATTTAACCAAAGAAAAAATGTTGGAAATGTATGAAGAAACATTTACAAACTTTAAACCTGGTCAAATTGTTGAAGGAACAGTAGTAAGTATTACTGATAGTGAAGTTCTTGTAGATATTGGCTTCAAATCTGAAGGTTCAATTCCCCTTCAGGAATTTGCTAATACAGGAATACCTGAAAAATTGTCGAAAGTAAATGTTTTTATCGGATCAATTGAAGATGGAGAAGGTAAAGTAAAACTCTCTAAAAAAAGAGCTGACTTCTTCCTTAATATTGAGAAGTTGAAAGAATTGTATAAAAGCAATGAAACAATTATCGGTATTTTACGTCGTCGAGTAAAAGGTGGAATGATTGCCGAAATAATGGGGTTAGAAGCATTCTTACCAGGATCTCAAATTTCACTAAAACCAATACCAAATTTAGATCAATTTATTGGCAAAGAAAGTGAATTTAAGATAATCAAATTAGACCAAGAAAGAAGAAACATTATTGTATCAAGAAAAAAGGTACTTGAAGAACAACAATCTCAAAGAAAAGAACTTCTTCGAGAAAAAATTCAATTAGAAGCAGAGCTCGACGGAGAAGTTAAAAACATTACTGACTACGGTGCTTTTATTGACCTTGGTGGTTTAGATGGACTTCTTCATATTACAGATATGTCTTGGGGTAGAATTAATCATCCATCAGAAATGCTTAACATAGGAGACAAATTAAAAGTCAAAGTTATTGGTTTTGATGAAGAAAATGAAAGAGTGTCTTTAGGGTTAAAACAACTTGTACCACACCCTTGGGAAAATATTGAAGCAAAATATCCTGAAGGTTCTAAAGTGTCTGGAAAAGTTGTCAATATTACAAATTATGGTGCTTTTGTAGAATTGGAAGTTGGTGTTGAAGGATTAGTTCATGTTTCAGAAATGTCTTGGACTAAAAAGATTTCACATCCAAACCAAATGTTAAAAGTTGGCGATAGTGTTACAGCAATTGTATTGGCTGTTTCAAAAGATAATCAGAGAATTTCTCTTGGTATGAAACAAATGGATCCTAATCCTTGGCTTACCATTGATGAAAGATATCCAAGTGGAATGCAAATTGTCAGAAAAATCAAAAATATTACTCCATTTGGTGTTTTTGTTGAGATTGAAGATGATATCGATGGCTTGGTTCATATTTCAGATATTTCTTGGACAAAAAGAATTTATCATCCAAAAGAAGTATTTAAAAAAGGACAAGAGATTACCGCTATTGTTTTATCAATTGATAAAGCATTACATAGAATTGCTCTCGGAGTGAAACAACTCAATGATGATCCTTGGAAAGAACTTGGACAAAGATTACCTGTAAATACTGAAATTAGCGGGAAAATCTCAAAATTGATTCCAAAAGGTGTTCTCGTTGATGTTCCTATAGATGATGAGTTTGTTGAAGGTTTTGTACCTGTATCACATCTTGGGATTCCAAAATTAAATAATCTTGAATTAATCTTTGAATTAAATGAAGAATTACCTTTGAAAGTAATTGAACTTGATACAGAAAATAGACGACTTATTCTCAGCGTTAAAGCATATTTCTTCGGAAAAGATAAAGAACAATTGATGAATTATATTGATGTACATGAAGCAAAAATGTTCCAACAAGAAGAAGAAGCTATTGAAACTGAAACAATAGAAACAGAAGTTGTTGAATCTGAAAAAGTAGAAGAAAAAGAAACTGAAGAAGTTGTTACAGATACAGTTGAACCCGTTTTAGAAACAACAAATACAGAAGAATAATTGAATTGAACTTCTTTTATTAAAAGAGAACAAAGAATCAATTTATTATAAAAAAAGGGTGACTTTTGTAAGTCACCCTTTTTGTTTATGATTAAAAAAATGTAGAAAGTTTTTTTTGTTGACGTTAATTTTTTCAATAAATAATTTATGTAAAATTAATACTGTAAAGAGGTAATTATGAAAAAAAGAATTCTGGTTGTTAATGGTGGAGGAGACTGCCCCGGTTTAAATGCAGTAATTCGTGCAATTGTTAAACGTGCTTCCCAAGAAAATAATTGGGAAATAGTCGGTAGTATTGAAGCATACAATGGTGTTCTAAATGAACCAATGGAGCTTAAAATTCTCGATGAAAAAACTGTTTCTGGTATCCATGTCAAAGGTGGTACAATTATTAAAACCACAAATATCGGTGGACCTTTGGCATGGCCTATAAAAGAAAAAGATGGTAGCTGGTCATTTGTAGATCGAAGTGATGAGTTAATAAGAAAATTACAATATCATAATTTTGAAGCTGTTATTTCAATTGGAGGAGATGGATCTCACAAGATTTCTCAAGTTCTTTATGAGAAAGGATGCAATATTGTTGCAGTTCCTAAAACAATTGATAATGACCTTCTTGCCACTGATTATACTTTTGGATTTCAAACTGCTGTAGAAATTGCAACTGATGCTATTGATAAATTGGTAACAACAGCAGAGAGTCATAATCGTTTAATTATCTTAGAAGTAATGGGAAGAGATACCGGTTGGATTGCATTGCATTCAGCGATTGCAGGTGGTGCAGAGATTTGTCTTATTCCAGAAATACCTTATGATTTAGATATTATTATTGAAAAAATTAATAGTAGAATATCTATGGGGCGAGGCTTTGCTATTATTGTTATTGCGGAAGGAGCAAAACAAAAAGACGGTATTCTCACAGGTAAAAAATCCGAAACTATTGGTTATGAAAATTTCCGTCTTGGTGGAGTAGCAATAACTTTGCAAGAAGAATTAAAAAAAAAGGGAGTGGAAGCTCAAATTCGTACAACTACATTGGGACATTTACAAAGAGGTGGAATTCCAAACGCTTTTGATAGAATTCTTGCAACTCAATTTGGAGTAAAAGCTTTTGAAATGGTACTTGATAAAAAATATGGTGAAATGGTTGCTTATCGACATCCAAATATTGTATCAGTTCCAATAAAAGAAGCAATCGCTAAATACCATCTTGTTGAACCACAATCTGATATGATAAAAACTGCAAAAGGCATCGGAATTTGTATGGGCGATGAATAGATTGTACGGTTTATTTTGCAACAATTATTAAGAGTTTCTAAAAAATGAAAAAGATCAGAAACTTTCCACAGTAGCTCAAAAGTTTGGTTTTTGCAAGGACTTTGGGATTTGGAAAAAATAAATAAAGGAATTTTTTAACCATGAAGAACAGAAGTTCATGAAGAAAGATTAATTGGGA
>JAOZMQ010000180.1 GCA_029934195.1 Candidatus Cloacimonadota bacterium
AATTTCTTCTGCATTATTAAAAGATTAAATATCAATGATATTCGCAATTTTAATGTTTTGAATAAAAGCATAATTTTTAACCGGTTCGTAAAGCTTATCTCGTAACAACTTCTTAATGTAATTTTTATTTTTCTATAACAAATTTTATTAATTTATTTTCTCCTCCGGCTTCCAATATTACAAAATATACTCCTGAAGATTGTTTAGAATTACCAAAATTAATCTCGAGATTTTGAGGAGTATAAGCACTGCAAAAGACAGTTTCTTTATAAATAATATTAGCAGCGATGTCAAATATTTTTATTTTAACAGGAGCATCTTTATTTATTAGGATATTAATATTTAATTTTTCACCGTACAAATCTTTTAAGGGATTAGGATAAATAAAATTTTCTTCTTTAATGAAAATTCTATTTGAAAGGAATTTATTATCAAGCGAAACTTCTTTATAATTAGCTGTTCTTTGTAAGTTTCCCATTTCGCATTTCCAGATGAGATTATCAAGAGTGTGCAAATTTGAGTCTTTAAATTTTCTTCTAAAAATTTCACCGTTATCGGTTCCAATATAAGCAACAAGATTGTATTCATTATCAAAAGTAATTAGAGGAAGTGTACGACTTTGGTTTCTAAGTACAGCTGGGAAATTTTGAGAAATTCCATATTTTGATTGATAATCATTCCAAACAAAAAATCTATTTTGACTTAAAGATCCAATAATTTCCAAATCATCATCTGAATCTAAATTAACTGCCATTACTCCAGATGCAAAACCGGTAGAATCGGGATTATCAACAACAGAGCTGAAATTGTTAAGAATAGATCCGTCAAAACCAACAATACAATAGAAATTCTCACCTCCAATTAGTATGTCCGGTTTTCCATTTGGATAAACATTGGCAACTGTTGGAAGAGAAACAGCTTCTAAAGGTAGTTGTAAAGGGAATTCTTTAATTAAAGATCCTTCTAAGTTGAAAGCAAAAATTCTTGCATCTTTGGTCGTAATGAAATATCTCGTTTCAAATTCTCCTTGTTCGCCGGAAACTTTTATTAATGAAGAAATGACATCTGTTTCTATCAAAAAAGAAATCTCTTTACGATTAATTTCTTGTGTTTCCAAATTAAAATTTGTGAAGAAGAAGGTTTCATTTTTGTGTTCAATAAAATCAATAGAGCTATTATTCACAATGAGATTAGATTT
Source organism: Candidatus Cloacimonadota bacterium (assembly GCA_029934195.1). Taxonomy (GTDB): domain Bacteria; phylum Cloacimonadota; class Cloacimonadia; order Cloacimonadales; family JAOZMQ01; genus JAOZMQ01. The sequence continues at coordinate 1,199 of JAOZMQ010000180.1, forward strand.
TAATTTACCATCAATTATAAATTCTGTTAAAGAGGAATATTCTTCATCAATAAAAACTAATTTTGCTGTATTGGAATCTTTGTTGTTTAGCGGTAAAATAGCTTTTATTTTTGCTGAATCATTGGGAATGCTTTGAGGTAAAACAACTGGCGAAGCAGCCCATTCAAAACCGATAAAGGCTTTTTTAAATTCAATATTGGGATAAGAAAGAATATCTACAACTGCATTATTCATCGAATTGCTTATTGGGAAAATCAATTTATTTGCTTCTTTGTCATAAGCATAAAGCATATTTAATTGCCCCGGATATGTTAAGAAATCAATAAATTCATTTTGGAGTTCTTCGTTTTCCCAAAAATATAATCTTCCGTCTTTCATTGGGTGAAAAATCTCATCAATTCCATCATTATCAAAATCAATGCTTGCAATTGGAGGGTTGTTTTTCATAACATATTGTGTTTCAAGAGACCAATCAAATCCAACAGAAAATCTCATTAAGTTGTTTGATTCGGAAATATTATAAACCTCAAATGATGTTCCACCGTAATAACTTTCGGCAGATGGAACAGAAGGAACTTTAGTTGTTGGGTTGATAGAGCTTCCAAAATAGTCATTGTTTCCTGCTTTAAATGCTTCATTTTTTGTTCCACGACCGTAAATTACATCAAGATTCTGAACCCCATCAGCTTCTTCAAGATCAACAGCTTTGTGATTGGCATTATTGTTGGGAATATTAATGGAAAAATCAGGTGAGAAATATTCATCTAAAATATTTTCATCTACATGCCAAATTAGCAAGCCGGAGCCATCATTGTCTAATTGATCGCCGTAAGCAAATCCGGGTAAGTAAAAATCCCATTCACAACCTCGATAGCGATTTTTCATAAAATTAAATCTTGGTTGACCGGCATAGGGATGTTCTTCTGGATAATATTCTTGTTCATCTGATTCTTCAAATGTAAAAGTAGCCAACTCAACACCGTCTTTATTGGTGAAAGTACTCTTATCCGGATTTTGTTGTCGATTTTCAAGCAAAAAATACTCTTTCTCGGAAATGTTAATTTTATATAATTTTTTATCCAAAGGAGCGGAATCATCTTTTACTTGAAAGATTTCAACATCAATCACATCAGAATCTATAATCGTTGCATCATCCCACCCCATATAATATCGAGACCAAGCACAAGGTAAAGGAGGTACAAAACCAAGAGCATTCCAAGCTCCGGTTCCCATAATACCAAATGAGCCGATTCCGGATGATCTCCCATTTGAATATACATTATCAAACAAAGTCGGAAGCCCTACTTGATGACCCCAAGTGTGTGCTAAAACTCCAAGTACGCCGAGAATCGGATCTGTATCTGTGAAATCATCAAACCATTCATATTCCGGACAAATTGAAACTTCTTGAATGTATTTATTGTCAGATGATAGAATCCCTTGATAATTATCATTTTCCGGATCAAGTGCTTCTTTGAAATCAAATTTATTTAAAAATGTAGTACTAATTGAATTTGGATGTGTGTCATGCAAATCTGCTTCTTGTCCGCTACCAGCATGGAAAATCAAATAAGAATCGTAGTTATTTAAATCTATATCACCAAAATCAGATTCAAAAACTTCCTGAATGAAGATAAAGATATTTTCCCAATTATCATCATCGCCATAGAATTCCAGATTTTCTGAAACCGTTATTTTATCAAAAACAGTATAATTAAATTCATATTTCCCTTGTGAAGCATCGTGATAATAATCATTTAAATGAAATAAATATCTTTCAAAAAAAGCTTTATCATGAATATTAAAGTCTGGTTTTGCTTCTTCAGTTGCAAATTTCACATCTTGAAATTCTACCATAATAGCAAGAACACTATCAGGAACATTTTCGGAACGACTGTTTTTGTTCTTGGAGAAAATGGTCGTAGTGCCGGGTTGTTTGTAGTAGTTATTGCATTTTTTTAAAGGATGTGGCGGAACGGAATATAAAAATCCGCAAATCATAACACCCAAGAGTAATATGGTTATTTTATTACGCATAAAATCTCCTTAAACAATTTTTGTAAAGCTGAAAATTAAATATTTATTGTGATTAAAAAATCCTCCATGTTCTTTATTTAAGAAGCAGTTACACGCTGAAATATTTATCAAGACATTCTTCAAGTTAATTTTCTATAATCTAACATATTCAATGAAAATCCATTTTTAGAATTAAAAACGATATCATATTTTCCATCAGGTTTTGGATTGAACGAATCAGAATAATTTATCCTGAATTCTTTTCCAATTTCAACAGTAAAGTTCTTCATAAGAAATATTGGAGCTGGATTTTTTTGACCAAAAGGCTGAATTAATTCCAATTCATGAATCGTTGTATCGTTTAGGTCTTCCGGTTTTACGATAGCATCAATAATGAGTTTGTGTTGGTTTCTGATTTCTTGAAGATGACTACTTACGTATTCTTTGAAATGTTTTTTGAAGGAATCTACTTTATTATTCTCAATTACAAAACCGGCGGCTTGAACATGTCCACCAAATTGAACTAAATCGTTTTTGCAATATTCAAAAGCTTCTACAAGATTAAATCCAATAGTGCATCTTGCTTCGCAAACGAGAGATCCATTTTTTTTATGAATAAATAAAGCTGGAATTTTATATTGCAATGATATTATTGTAGCACACATTCCCAATAATGAGAGTGGGATTTTATCTTGCTTGTCAACAAAAATTAAAAATCCTTGAGAGGAATCAAATTGTAAGTATTTTAGAAATTCTTTTATTTTAAACATTTGAGATTCAAATTTATGTTTTTCTTCCAATAAAGAACTGATTAGCTTTTGTTTATCAAAAATGGATGCTAATAAAATTTGAAGTCCTTTATTTTCACCACCATCCATTCTTCCATTAGACAATATTCTGGTAACATACAAAATGAAATATTTTTTTGAGAAAAAGGTATTGGTAACAATAGTTTTTTTTCTTAATTGCATTAAATTTGCGTCTTCATAGTCAAACCAATTCTCAATTGCTTCTCTGCAAATAGCTCTATTAACGCTAATAAGAGGGACTTTATCGGCAATAGTACCAATTGCTGTCCATAAGATATAAGATTTATCATAAGGAACTGATAGTTTTTGTGAGATTACTTGAACTAATAAAAAAGTTACTCCAACACCTGCTAACATATCAAAAGGATATTGACAATCTGATTGTTTAGGATCAACAACAGCAAAGGCTTGTGGAATTTTTTCAGGGATTAAATGATGGTCTGTAATAATAATATCGCAACCAATTTCTTTCAACTTTTCTACTTCATCATGCGAAGAAATTCCAATATCGACAGTGATAACTAAATCATAGTTTTCTTTTTGAGCTTTATCAATAAAATTTTGCTGAATTCCATGATGGTCAGTATATCTATTTGGAATATAATAATAGTGGTTTTGTGATCCAAGTTTTTCAAGGAAATCAAATAAAATATAAGTACTTGTAATTCCATCCGGATCATCGTGTCCTAAAATTACAATTGATTCTTTATTTCTTACAGCTTCAATAATTCTATCAGCAGCTTTATCAATATCTTTCATTAATAAAGGATTCGGAAGATTTGCAAAATTATATTCAAAAAAAGATTTAGAATACTCTCTATTTTCAATGATTTGCTGAATTACATTCCTGCCTGAACGTTCTTTAAATTCCCATTTAAATTTCATTATTTTGTATATCCTTTACCTATTTTTGGAATATCTCGATGGGAGGTTTTTCTAACTCTTTTTTTGAAAATATCAAAACCAATTGTCCCGATTGTAATTGAAACCATTTTGTCTTGAATTTTATTAATTTCAAGATCGCCTCTTTTCATTAATTCTATTCCAATTTCCAATCTTTTTTTAGGACTTCTAAGCGGGATTGTAAAACCAAAAGTTACAGCAAGCTCATCTATGTTTTCGTTATTGTATTGGAAAGGAAGTTGTCGGTAATATCCACCCATTCTTAGTGGGATTTTTTCATACCAATTTCCATAACCCCATAAAGGATCATAAGATATCCCTGTGCTTATCTTTGTTGTATTTCTGGATTCTTCATAAGTTGAAGTTTTTTCCCACAAGCCATAATTAACATCTAAGGAACATTTAAATCTTTTAGATATTTTATACGTTGATGCAAAAGAAATTTGGTGAGGAATTTCATATTCGCTTTCAGATTGCTTTTCTGAATAAGGATAGAAGCTTGTTAAAAGGTTGACATCACCTTGTAGTTTTACTTTACTTTGAAAAACAAATCCAAAGCCAAATTTATCGATTTTTTTACTTAACCCAAGAGTAAACCCAGATTTTTTCAATTCTACTTCTCTTTCATAGATTGTATCTTTATATTTTTCATCATCAAAGTTTATTTCATATCTTTGATTCTTTTGTCCAAAATAAAAGTTTGCAGATAGGCCAAAATTAATAAAATCATTTTTATTAGCATAGATTAAATCTGCTTTATATAAGCCACTAATGATACGATTAATTGTATAAGAATCATCTTCATTATCATCACCAATTTTATTCGTTCTTATCTCACGTTCAACAATTCCTGAAGTAACAGAATTGTAATTGAAAGCAATTCTATGGTTTTTATAAGGAATAGAAACAGTAAAATATGGTATATCAAATCCATCATCAGTAAAACTTTCATCTTTAGAATCCGAATAATAATATTTATTTAAACTGATAGCTGTTGCAAAAGTTACTTCATTACAAGTTGTTGGTAAAGCGGGATTTGAAAAAGATGTATTTATTCTGAAAACATCTCCTAATCCGGTATTTCCCATTCCGCTTCCATATACATCATTCCCAAAATATTGTTCTGGAAAACCATCAAAAGAGAAAATTGAGTTTGATAAAAGAATTCCTGTTATCATAATCAATACAAATATTGCAGGGATTTTTTTGTGCATATATTATTTTTCCTTATAAACAAATTTTTTAAAGCTTTACCAAAAAAAAATTATCAATGTTTTTGTCAATTATTGTTTTCAAGTGAGATTGTTCAACCTACGGTGTAATTTATTAATAGTTTATTCGAGATAAAATCATTAATCCTGTACAATTTTGATGGGCGATTTGTATTTCCCGAAAAATAAGCCGGAAACGTTTGCTTTCTGCAGACAAAGAGGCAAGTAAGATGCTTACATTTCCACAGATACCA
>JAOZMQ010000181.1:0-3829 GCA_029934195.1 Candidatus Cloacimonadota bacterium
CAAATGTTTGTATTGCAATTTATAAAATAAAAAAAACTGAAGATTTTTGTTTTAAACCTTCAGTTTTTAAAATTTATACAGTTCATATTTTTAGGATTTATTACTATTTTACATCCAATTATGCTGTCTGAGTTTCATCTGTTTTTTCGGAATAAACATATATCGGGTCTTTGTCTCCGGAGATAACATCTTTTGAAATCATGCATTCTTTAACATCTTCCATTTCAGGAATCTCATACATAATTGAAAGCATTGCTTTTTCCATAATAGATCTCAAACCTCTGGCACCAGTCTTTTGTTTTACTGCAACAGTTGCAACTTCTTTTAACGCATCAGCTGAAAAATCAAGAGCAACACCTTCCATCTCGAAAAGTTTTTGATATTGTTTACAGATAGCATTTTTTGGTTTAGTTAGAATTTCTACAAGAGCGTTTTCATTTAATTCTTCCAAAGTTGTGATTACAGGAAGACGACCTACTAATTCCGGTATTAATCCATATTTTAAAAGATCATTAGGAATAACTTTTTCAAATAAATCAGCTGAAAAATCTTTACTTGAAACAATGTCAGCATCAAATCCAATAGTTTTTTGATTTATTCTTTTTTGAATTACTTTTTCCAATCCAAAGAAAGCACCACCAACGATAAAAAGTACTTGGCTTGTATCAAGTTCAATAAACTCTTGGTGAGGATGTTTTCTCCCTCCTTTTGGCGGAACATTAACTTTTGCACCTTCAAGAATTTTCAAAAGAGCTTGTTGGACTCCCTCACCGGAAACATCTCTTGTGATAGACGGTGTTTCAGATTTACGAGCAATTTTATCAATCTCATCAACATATACAATCCCTTTTTGAGCTTTATCCACATCATAGTTAGCGTTTTGTAGTAATTTGACAAGAATATTTTCAACATCTTCGCCAACGTAACCGGCTTCAGTAAGAGTTGTAGCATCTGCAATTGCAAAAGGAACTTTCAGAAATTTAGCTAAAGTCTGAGCAATAAGAGTTTTCCCTGAGCCTGTAGGTCCAACCATCAAGATATTGCTTTTTTCGATTTCAACATCATTAGTAATTTTTTGTTTAAAAATTCTTTTGTAATGATTGTAAACAGCAACAGCAATATTCTCTTTAGCTTTCATTTGCCCGATTACATATTGATCTAAATACTCTTTAATTTCTCTTGGTTTTGGAAGCATAAAATCATCAAGTTCTTGTTCTTTATGGTCTGCTTCGACAATTGTATTGCACATAACTACGCATTCATCACAAATATTTCCTGCAACACCTTTGATCATGTGTTTAACTTCTGATTCGGCTCTTCCACAAAAAGAGCAGTGTAAAATATTATATTTACTCACAATAAACTCCCGAAATTTTACTTCTTTTCAATTACTTCGTCAATTAATCCATAATCTTTAGCATCAATAGCTCTCATAAAAAAATTTCTATCACAGTCTTTTGATAATTTTTCAATAGGTTGCTTAGTATGTTTATGAAGTAAATTATTAAGTAAGTCTTTAAGATAAAGAATTTCTTTTGTATGAATTTCAATATCGCTTGCTTGTCCTTGAACTCCACCCAAAGGTTGATGAATCATAATTCTACTATTAGGAAGAGCTGAACGTTTTCCTGGAGCACCTGCTGCAAGAAGAAATGCTCCCATACTTGCGGCTTGTCCGATGCAAATGGTTGATACATCTGGTTTTATGTACTGCATTGTGTCATAAATAGCCAAGCCGGCTGTGACTGAACCACCGGGGCTATTAATATACATATAAATATCTTTGTCTGGATTTTCACCTTCAAGATGTAAAAATTGAGCAATAATGATATTGGCTACATTATCATCAATTGGAGAACCTAAAATAATAATTCTATCTTTTAGTAATCTTGAATAAATATCATAAGCTCGTTCTGAGCGACCACTTTGCTCAACTACCATAGGAACGTAAGGCATTTTTTACTCCTTATCTTCAGTTTCAGTAATAGTGTCTTCTTCAATAATTTCTGCATCTTCTATTAGAGTTCCGTTATCATCTTTTTCATTTGGAATTGGATACGGTACAACTTTTGAACTTGCTTTTATCAAATTATAGATTTTTTTATCAACGATTGCTTTTCTGAAATTATCACTCTCAATTTCTGATTTATATTTTTCTTTATATTCATCAGATGAGATATTCATGTTTTCTGACATTTCAGCAATCATTTCTTCAATATCATTATCGGTAACGTCAATCTTTTCTAATTGTTCCAATTTTTCCAAAATATAAAATTTCTTAATCTCTATTTCAGCGAGTACTCTATATTGATTAATTACTTTTTCAACAGGAATTTTATAAGCTTCAGCCATTGGTTTAGCCATGTCTTTAGCATAAGATTCAACAATAGAAGCAGGAATCTCAAATTTATTTTCTTTGATTAATGTATAAGTTACAGCTTCATCAAATTTCTGTTTGTTTTGTTTATCAATATCTTTTTGTAATTCTTCACCGATTTTAGCTCTCATTTCTTCCATATTTTCATAATCTGCTTCTTTGGCAAAAGCATCATTTAGTACAGGAAGAATATTGGATTTAATTTTTTTTATTGATATTTTTGCTTCTGCATTTGCAAATTTATTATTATCTTCTGTCTTTTCAAAAAGTACTGAAGTAAATTCATCACCAATTCTTTTCCCAATGATTTTTTCATCTAAAGATTTTGAGAATTGGTGGTTGCCTACAACTATTTCTCTTTCAATTGAATCTTCTTTTTCTAGATTTAATTCAGGGAAAGTAAAGCTGATACTCACCGTGTCATTCATTTTAACAACATCATCAACTTCTTCAAGATTACCCATTTTGGTTCTGAGGCTTTCAATGGTGATATCAATTGCTTCATCTGTAAGTTGTGCATTTTCAAATGGTATTTCAAGACCTTTATATTTTTTTATTTCGATTTCCGGTTTTACTTCATATCTGAAAACTGCTACAAAATCTTCTCCTTTATTCCAAGTTACACTTAAAGGTTCGGCAATAGAAACAGGATTAATTTTCTCATCTGTAAGAGCTTCTTTAAAATATATTTCTAAATTCTCTGAGAGATATTCTTCTTTTGCTTGTTGTCCGTACATGTTTTCCAATATTGATAAAGGAGCTTTACCTTTTCTGAATCCTGGAACTGTAGCAATTTTTCTATATTTTCTGAGGATTTTATTATAATCTCCGAGAGCAACAGAAGATTCTATTGTTATCGTCAATTCTCTAACACATTGGCTAATTTCTTTTATTTCCTTTTTCACTCTAACTCCTATGTTTATATCAGTTAAATTAATCTATCTATATACAAAAATGGTGCGAAAGAGGGGACTCGAACCCCTACAGGAATTTTCCCACTGGATCCTAAATCCAGCGCGTCTACCAATTCCGCCACTTTCGCATCTTATCTCAAATTTTTTATAAGTTATTTTACTGTCAAGTATATATTTTTGAGGAAAGTATAATTTTTTTAAAGTCACCTTTATTTTTGTTTATCCTCCATGTGCGAGATGAAAGATTATTACATTTGCTTCATCTGGAATTTCAAAAGTTGAATAATCATCTTCTGATAAAAAAATATCGTTGATAAATACTGTTATTAATGGATAATTATAACCCATCACACTAAAAACATCATTGATGGTGATTCCTTGAAACCATTTAATTTTATCTCTTTTATTTATCAATAACATGTAAAACATACTCCATTTTTTTGTATTATGAATAATTAAATGTCGGAACAAACCGGGAACGTCTGCTTCCAGCAGACAAAAGATGTAAGCAAGATGCTTACGTTCCGGGTAAGGCTCA
>JAOZMQ010000181.1:3839-6389 GCA_029934195.1 Candidatus Cloacimonadota bacterium
GCCTGCTTCCAGCAGGCAAAGATGTAAGTAAGCAAGATGCTTACGTTCCCATCATGTCCTATTTATGAACTGTTTTCAAAAAATCTTCTACTTCTGGAATTCCGCCTTGAAAAATAAGATAGCCGTTATAAGGTTCACCTTTGGTAATTTCATTTGAAATTGGTGTAAGCATTAATTCTTTAACTTTTTCTGGATCATCAGTTTGACCAAGCGCCCAACCGAGTTTTATATAGGCAACTTCTGGAAGCATATTTTCAGCAGGAATAATTCCGAGCCCCATTAAATCGCGTCCGGTATCGTAAACAAACATGTGAACATATCCCCATAAAGTCTGGACTGTCATGTAAATATGAACTCCTTTTTTGATTGCTCTTTCGATAGCTGGATAAAGCGGTTTGTTAATGTGACCAAGTCCGGTTCCTGCAATGACAATTCCTTTATATCCGTGTTCTACAAGTGAATCAATGATATCCGGTTGCATATTTGGATAATAATAAACGATAGTAACTTTTTCTTCAAAATAGGGGAGAATTTTGACATTTTTATCATTTCTTCTTTTATTGTATTTCTTTTTTATGGGTGTGATTTTTTCGCGGTTAATAGTAGCAATTGGAACATCTCCGATAGTTCTAAATGTTGATCGATATGAAGAGTGCATTTTTCTTACTCTTGTACCTTGATGTAACAAACCGTATTCATCGGAAGTTGGTCCAAACATACAAACCATAACTTCAGCAATATCAGAAGTTGCAGCAGCAGTTGTAGCGTGAATCAAATTCAATGCAGCATCGGAAGATGGGCGGTCGGAAGAGCGTTGAGAACCAACAAGAACAATGGGGATTGGCGAGTTTTGCACCATAAAAGAGAGTGCAGCTGCTGTATGGTGAAGCGTGTCGGTTCCATGTCCGATAACAATACCGTCTATACCTTTTTCTATTTCCTTACCGATTTCAACGGCTAATTTTTTATATTGTTCTGGTCCCATATTTTCGCTAAAAACTGCGAATAATTTCTCAGTCTCAAGATTACAAATATCTGCTAATTCCGGAACAGCTCCATATAATTCTCCGGGAGAAAAAGCGGGAATTACTGCTCCTGTTCGGTAATCAAGTCGCGAAGCAATTGTGCCACCGGTTCCTAATAATTTCACTCTGGGTTTTCCTTCTGTAAATGGGAATTCTTTTTCTGGAATTTTATAATGTGCTTCTTTATAGCCAATTTCTTTCATTTTCTTAATTGTTTTAACATCAACACCAATATTATATCCGGTAATTAATTTCAGAACAATATGTAAATCATCATCATTTTCCGAGCGTGGAAGAACAATTCCTTTAAAATTTCCGCGTGAAGTTTCAATCTCAGAATCACTCCATACTCTAATGGAAAATTTTTTTAGAGCTTCTAAAGCTCTGCCTTTATATCCTTTAAAAATATCACTCATTTCGACCTCTTTTTTTTATTATTTATTCCAATCAATCTCAATCGCATAAGGAATTGGATCAATTTGTCCAGCTTCCTTAAAAGCATTAATTCTCAAATGACAACTGTCACATTTTCCGCAAGCTAAATCATTGTTTTTATAACAGCTCCAGCTAAATTCCAATGGAGCAGAGAGTTCCTTTCCGATATTAATGATTTCAGCTTTTCTTTTATGGATAATCGGTGTAACAATGCTTATTTTTGTTTCATCTTTTGTTCCAAGTGAAATAGTTTTTTCAAAACTTTTGTAAAAGGATTCTCGACAATCGGGATAGCCGGAACTATCTTCTTCTACAGCTCCGATATATATTTTATTTGCTCCAATTACTTCAGCCCACGAAACAGCAATACAAATTATATGGGCATTTCTAAAAGGTACATAAGAATCTGGCACACCATTATTTTCGTTTTCAAAATCTTTGATCGTAATTGAATTATCTGTTAAAGATGAGCCACCAATTTTTTTTAAATAATCGATATTCACAATCATAGAATCTTTTGGTTGATAAAATTTTTCTAATTTATGAAAGCATTCTAATTCTTTTTTTTCTGTTTTTTGTCCGTAATTGATATGCAGAAAGTAAATTTCCTCGGATTCGTTTTTAGCAATAGCAGCGGTAACAAGGCTGTCCATTCCACCACTTACAAGTATTATCGATTTATTCATATTTTGTCTCTCCATTTTTATAATCTCAAAATTTCGTTTAGTTTTCAAAATCAAATTATACTCACCAAACTTTTTTAGTGTCAAGTCAAGCTTGAAAACCCCTCTTAATCTCCTCTACCAAGGGGAGAAACCTTAATCCCCCTTGATAGGGGGAATGCGAACGAGTACGTTCGGAAAAGGGGTTTATCTTTTGCGTCATTTGAAACTTGACTTAACATTAGTATCTTTTCTAAATTTCATTGCAGAAATTAATAATTTACCACACTCATCACCGACCTTCACAAAAGAAAAATTGTTGTGAAGGGTTGTGGTAATTAATTTCAAAACAAAAACTAATTTCTGTACCGCTCTTTTTGATGTCGCTACTCTGTAGCTTGGTAAATTTGCATTCCTTTTACCCAACG
>JAOZMQ010000009.1 GCA_029934195.1 Candidatus Cloacimonadota bacterium
ACGCAAAGAAGACAAATAACGCAAAAATCGCAAAGAAAGAATTTGGGAAAGATAATATATTGGCTTTTGATTTTTTTTGTTCGAGTAGTTCGTTTTGTTCGGTGCAAAATATTGATCAAAGATTTATCGCAAAGACGCAAAGAAAACAAATAACGCAAAAATCGCAAAGAAAGAATTTGGGAAAGATAATATTGGCTTTTGATTTTTTTTGTTCGAGTAGTTCGTTTTGTTTGGTGCAAAATATTGACTTTTATATTCTTCCGATTGTTGTTCGGTGCATAATAATTGGATTGTAAATCCTCAAGTCCAGTTTTATCATTTACTGAACTTGAGGCATATTTTCGGAATCAGTTTATTTGATTAAAATCATTTTGTGATTTGTAATTGTTTCACCAATTTCAGCACGATAGAAATAAACTCCGGAGGCAACTTTTTTATTCTTTTTATCATTTCCTGTCCAAATAGCTTTATGATAGCCACGATTTAGTTTTTCATTTTGTAAAACCTTAACAAGTTGTCCTTTCAGATTGTAAATTTCAATTTTAACTTTTGTATTGTCTTCTTTAACTGAAAACTTAATAGTTGTTTCCGGATTAAAAGGATTCGGAAAATTCCCATAAACTTTATTAAATCTCACTATTTCTTGTGAACCGGAATTTAAAATTTCTCTATCTAATTCAACAATTTTTAAATCAGTATTTGCTGTAATTTCAAGGATAACCTTTGATTCTCTTTTATCTGTTATTGATTCATCAATAGTAAATGGAATCTTCATAAAACAAGAGCCTTCTTTGATTGGATAAATGGAACTTAAACCAATTCTTAGATTCGTTTCATTAAATTTCATCAAAGAATTTTCCAGTAAAATTTCAGGTTCTTCAAAAGAAAGACCTTTAATTGTTTTAATATTTAGGTCGAATCCAATTAATTCACCAAACGCATAAAATTCAATAAATCCGTCTTTTATTTGATAATCGACAGAAGCTTCCGGTGATATAAAACGAAGTTGTTCTACTGGAAATTGAGATATTAAACCAACAGCATATTGTAGAATCAGAGCTGAATCATAAGATTGAATTACTTCATTTCCATCCACATCAGCTCTTACAAATCTCCATTCTTCCCAAGGAAGAGGATCTATTTGCGGTAAAGGATCTAATCCAACTGCATACTGAATTGTTAAAGCAGCATCGTAAGTTTGAATTAATCCATTATCATCAATATCACCATAAGTATTTGAAGAATTTTCTCCGACTACAACAACATTAGATTTTTCAGAGACTCCTTCCTCGTAAATTGCCTCAATATAATACCTGTAAATTCTATTTGATTGAATTTCATCTGCAAATACTAAATCAGAAGTTGACCCAATTTTGACGAAATTATCACAAAATTCTTGTCGATAAATATCAAAATGTGAAAATTCTTCTCTCGAATAAATCACCTCATTTTTTGTGGCATTTCTAATAAGATTTCTTTGGGAGTAATCCCAACTTAAATCAGCATCTATTCCATTTACAGACACAAGTAAATTCTCAGGTGGTATCAAATAATTTAAGTCAAAATCATAATCTGTTAATATCCCACCAGAATTAATTTGAATATCTTCAATTGATTTACGTTCATGAAATTCACATTCTGCTATCAATTCTTCATAGTTTCCAGCAAGCGAATAAAGTATATAATTTCCATCCGTATCTGCATGTGTAGAGAAATCACCAAGACTCATTGTTGATGTTGAAACATCATTCTGTTGATTTCCAAGAGTGATATGTCCAGAAATAATTCCAGAATTTCCGATAATAGCATCAATATTGAAATCATCAAGATACCAATAATTCAAATTATAAGAATTTCCATCAAGATAAAAGCAAAATTCTACTTCAGGAAAAGCTATAAGAGATTCATCCAAATTGATTGTTTTTATCTCCGGTCCGATATCATTACTTGGAGTTACTTCCCAAATAGAATTCCATTCTCCGCCATTGATTCTGTAGGCTACTCCAATTGAATAGTCATTGCTACCGCCCCAATGGTCGAGGTAATGATTAAATGTCATAGAAATATTAGTTGCTCCGACAAGGTTCAATGGGTTAGTTATTAGTCTTGTTGTACCTACAAATGTTGGTGAATATGAAAGTTTTGCTTCCGGTATTTGACCATTGGCTTGTGCGGAAACTGATTGAGACCAATTTTGACTATGTGCATCAATACTCCATCCGTTAGGTAGCCAAGTTGTAAAATCTTCACTAATAAGCTCTGGAGCTGTACTAACCATTATTTGCACTTCCGTTTCAACAGTATTGGAATTTTCAGATTGAATATTAAGATTAAACTCTATTAATTCTCCAATTGATGCAGAAGATGAAATCTCAATATCAAAAACTCCTTGAATAAAAGATTCTGCTTTAATCTTACCAAGCAAAAATGTATCATTTAAAATCGTAGTATTTGGATTTTGAGTAGTTAGTTCAAGAGAAACATTTCCAGCATCAACATCGGTTTCATTAAGGATATTAAATACCAAAGCAATTGTTTCGCCAGGGTCTGCAATTCCATTAGAATTTTCATAAGAATCATTAATAATGAAAGAATCAAAACTTATTGATGGTTTACTAACTGTCAGCATATACTGATAATACCAGGAAAGAGTATCAGCAAAAACTTCAATATCTAAAGGAATCCGTTGTTCGTTTTCTACGTTCTCTGAAGTACAGAGAGTAAAAAAACTATTATTTGTTCCTGTTGTACCGGCAAGAATGTTAGCATAAGTTGATGAACCATTAATAATTGTAAGATCCGGATCAGAACTACTAATATTAACAAAAATGCCGGAAGCATCAGATTCTCCATAATTGAGAAGTCTGATCCCCAAATCAACATTCTCTCCTGCTACAAAAGAGCCTGTTTCTTGTGAGTCGTGTATTATTATTTCATTGAGAAGCAAATAAATACCTTCATTAACAATTGGTGAAGTAGTAAAAACCAAAGCCGAATTATTGGTTATTATATTTGAGCTTGTAGAATAATCATTATTATAAGTGTATTCTAATCCATCACTTCCATCATGATTTTCAATTCCAATTGTGCAATATTTCCCATGTGGATGTTGATAACCACCGGAATTTGTATTATTGAATGTTTTGTATTGAATTTTTATCATTCCGTCACCATTACCGGTAGGATAGTAAAAAGAATCGTAAAGAATTATTTGAAATTCTTGGCTATAGTTTTGAGAATTTTTTACATTTGACCACTCAATAATAAAGATATGTTCTGTCGGATCAAAATAAGTATAAATTCCTCCATCTATTGTAAATAATTCATCCCAAAAAGCAGCAATCATCGGACTTGGACCTAATGGACCAGGAAGAGGCCAGTTTCTAAAAGTTGCTTGATTTGATTCTCCAAGTGCAATAAATCCATTTGAACAAATACTGATTTTATCGTAAGTTTCCCCATAAAATTTGAAATCAAAATCTAAATCTTCCGTCACAATCTCATCTTGTTCATAACCATTATCGCTGATACCGGTATTTATGCCATTTCCACCAAATTGAGGATTAATTTCAATCCAGTTGTAATTCTGTGTATTTAGGTAGCCAATATCATTATTATTATAGCAAAAATAACCATAATTATCAGGTCCGGTTGGGTCATTAATTGTCTTTTCTCCAATTTCTATTTCAAAAAATTCTTCCTCAAAATAACCACTATCATTATAGATATTTAATTTTAATTGTACTTTCATTCCCGGAACAAGAATTGATTTTGCTGAAATTTGGAAATTATCCACATTACAAACAATAGTTTCTCCAATTTGAATATTTCCAAAATTTGCGATATTGTCATTAATGGTAAGATATTGATCTAAGGATTCAATTGTTCCATAAACATTAGATAAATTTGTCTTTCCATTATTTATTAAAGAAATTTCCATAAAGGCGGTTTCTGACGGATCAAGTATTGAATTTGCTCCGTCAATTATAACCACTTCCTCAATATCCAAATCGTGACCACTTATTGTAAGATTAATTCTACTTTCCCAAATATTACCGGACACGTCTGTAGCGGTTAATAATAGTGAAGGATTATAATTGTTAGGCATGTTTTCGTCAAAGTGAAGAATATAATTCGATTGTGAAACCTGAATTGCTCCAGAAGAAAAATCACCAAAGTTTGCTGTATCTTCAATAATTTCAACGAAATCATCTGAGATTGAGATTTGAGCACTTACGTTTGAAATTGATTGGTTCGAATAGTTTTTTAAGCTGATAGCCATCTCAACTATTTCTCCGGGATTAATTTCACCGTTTCCATTTCCTTGTGAAGCTCCATTATTGTCATCATCTATAAGACAATTTTCAAAACCAATTCCGCCTTCATCCGAGATAATAACAGTGTTAATAATTGGTTTATGTTCCGCTTTTGTAATTGTTAGATTTGCTTCTCCACTAAAATTTCCTTCAAAATAAAGAGTTACATTCCCGTTTTCATCAGTATAATCTGTTGCAAAAATTTCATCATCGTTTAATCTGATTGTAACCCAAGCATCATTTATCGGATTCTCAAATTCATCAAAAACAGAAACATCAAGAAAATTTGTTCCTTTTGAAATTTCATTTTCGTATATGGCTCCCATCTCAATTGGAACTCCTGTAAATATTTCCAATGAAGGATCTCCCATTAAATTACACCAATGAGTAAAATATTTTACAGTGTTTAACTCATTTTGTGCATAAGCTGAATATAAGGCTATTTCCCCTCTGACAAGTGCTTCTCCCATTGTTTTCATATTATCTGCAAAAATCCCGTGAAATATTCCTCCATCAAGGATATTGTTGTATCTCGTGTGAGTTCCAGTTGTAGATAAACCAATGGAAGTTGCTCCACCTGTCGGATTTGTGGCAGTACCTGCTCGAATAAAAGCTTCTGTTCTCGAAAACCCTTCTGCAAAAGAACCGGTTCCACAAGTTAAAAGAACAGAATTAACCATTTTACTATAATTATTCAAATTGAGAATATGGCTTACTTCAAAACCGCTGACACCATAAATTCCACGATAATTCCAAAAACTTGACCCTTCATTTATTCCTTCAATAGTAGCATTTAAAAAACCATATTGAATCTCAACATCAAGGTTATAATTCGGATTGTAATTTAGCATTAATTCTTCAATATATTGGGTTGTAATAACTGGAGAAATTCCAGAAGCTGTATCTGGATCGCCAATAAGTGTTGAATGCTGGTAATAATCCAAATCATCCATGTTTGGTTCAACTTCAAATAAGATCACTTTAGCGATATATGTCCAAAAATCAGCTGAACTCCCAAGAGAAATTCTTCCGATTAATACATCACTGAAATAATCGTTTCCATCCAACAAAGTATAAGGGTGATCTCCTTCTCCATAATAAGTTGAAAGAGTTTCAAAATATGTTGGAACTGCTATTGCAGAACTTGCATCTCCGATAAGAATAACATATTCTGGTGGAGTTTCCCAAGTGTCATAAGCATTTTGGATATATGATTTTATACTGTTGGTATTGTTGCCTGTTTCTGAAGTTGAAACAGCAGTAACTTCAAATCCTTTATTTCTTTTTAGATTTACAAAATATTCTAATGGTTGATTAATACTTGAGTTGCTGGAATGAACAATCAAAATTGATTTTTTTTGATATTCTGGATTTTCATCTCTAATTTCATCGTAGTTTAAAATTGTAGATTTATATAGATTTTCAAAACTTCTTGAAAGCAAATTATTTTGCTTAATTAACTCATTTTCACCTCTTTCATTGGAATAATTAACTCTGAATTTTGCCGACTTTCTCAAAACTACTTCTTGTTTTTCTGCGTTATATTGAAAAGGACTAAATGAAAAATTTACTAAACGATAATCCCTCATAATAATAGGATCTGATGCGGTTAAGCTTTGTTCCGGATAACTGAGATTTCCATCATAGAATTCTACGTTATAATGAAAAGATCTTGCGTTTTCTTCATCAAGACCTTGTGATGGAATAATTTTCGTATTTGGTAGAATTTCAATTTCCTCATCAATTATCTCAACAGAAAAAGAGCCTTGATTTGGTATCGCAATTATTGTCGAAAAAAGAGGCAATTCCGGCAATCCTTCTTTTACAAGATAACCACAATTTTCATGTGTAATTTTTTGATAAATAGAATTATTTCTTTCGATATTTTCAATATTGTATGAATCTAATTGAAATTCAAATTCCGTATATTGACTGTTTGATTCTATACTTTGAAAAATTTGATCAGATTTTATAGAATTTACATCAATCTGAATACTACTGATTTGTACTAAAATCAGTAAAAAGAATAAGGTTGTAAAACGCTTCATTACTAAACTCCTGTATATTTTTTATTTTTTTTTGATAAAATTTAAAATGTTTTTATAAATTTGTAACAAAATTAGTTTAAGCAAAAACTATTCCTACAATGTTTTTATTATTTCTTAGCTTTTTGAATGATGAAGAAAAAAAAGTAAATAAAACTTCTAATCATTATTTATTGGAGTACAAATTGCATCTTAAATATAAAAATTTAGGAGGAAAAAATGAAACGAGTATTTTCACTAATTGTGTTGTCAATTTTGACATTTACGTTATGGGCAAATTTTCAAAATTTTTCTCAAATTTCGCAAAGCTCCAATTGTTTATTTAATGGTGAAAAAGCTGTAAAAATTTCAGAGGAACAGCTTTTTATTGTTTATGAGGAAGTGAGTTCTACTTCTTCTGCAGTAGATTTAAAAATGGCAATCTCTGATAATAATGGCGAGGATTTTTCATATACTATCATTGATACCCTATTAACTAACAATATAAATTCAACACATTCCTTAATGAAACCATCTTTAGAAATCTTATCTTCAGGAAGAATAATTGTCTATTATATCAACAATTCTCACGCATATTCTGCTATTTCTGATGATAATGGATTGAGCTTTACAAAAGAATTGATCGCTTCACAATTATGTGCAGACATCAATGTTTTTAATGAAAACGATAGCATTAAAGTAGTTCTTACTACATCATCAAAAGAAATGCAACAATATCAATATTTTACAGAGAAAGAGGAATCTATAAATTCTCATAATCCGTCAAATCCGGGATTACTTTATTTTGCAGGTTGGGATGAACTTTTTGGAGCTGTACATTCAAATGATGATATTCTGATTAGAAATCTTGGCGGTTATCCTACATTTCATAAAATGGTTACATCTGCTGGAAGAATTCTTAACTTTAGTAACCTGGAACCTGCTATATATTCCTTACCGATGGAAGAAATCTTTTTGGGCGGTTTTCAAGAGTTAGTACCACCGATTCCTCTGAATCCATCAGCCGAATTACTTCGTGATTATGCTCTCCGACCTTTTGATGAAAATGCAGATATAGTTGCTGTAAAAATTGATGGAAATACTTTTGAATCCCGTCTCGGTTATTTTTCAACATCAATAGATTCTTTTGATGTTTATGAAATCTATCCGGACCCTCTACATCCGAACATTGTACCTTCCGGTTTTCTTGGAACAAATGTAATTGAAATTCAAGATACTGTTTGGGTTGTAGGACCATCAATGATTATTGACAATCAATCTTTCTTTGTTGAATCGGAACTTTGGATTGAAGGTTGTATTGCTGGAAATCAAACGTGGGGATCTGATAGTAATATTTATCTTACAAACGACATTTACTACAATTCCACTCCAATTGGAACTGCTCCGGATTTGGAAGGAAATCAAAATGAAACGGATTATTTTGGTTTAATCTCTGAAGAAAGTATTTTCATAAAATATAAACATTATGATCCATTTATTGAAGCACGAGTTTCTCCAAATTGTTCGGATATTATTCTTTATGGAGCTTATGCTGCTCTTGGTGATGGTGATCTTGGTCTTTATGGAAACTATAATTGTCATTACGAAGGAATTTTTTCTTACGAATATCAGCATCCACATGGTTCAACTCCTTCTTTTGAATATAATGGAACACTTTATGATAACATTGATCTTCATAAATATTTTTATCCGGTGCATCCAATTAACCCTAATGATCCTTTTGGTTTACACAGTGCACCACCAATTAATGGTTGGGGAACTTGTGGTTTTCCGTATGAAAATGAACTTTATTATACAACACCTTTGGCTCCTTATGGAACTGATTTACCTTTCTATAATCCAGTTTGGCCAGAGACACAAGAAACAATTGATTATCTAAGAGGTGAGATCATTACTTTTGGATCAATTATTCAAAGAAGAAAAGGGTATGTTCGCCGCTCTGGATTGGATCCAATGAATCATCCGGATAATCCGGCAAATCCAGATTTCTATGACTTAAGTTCTTGGGATTATGGGGCTGTTCATCCACCTACCGGATATGATAAAGATTATCATTATGATTCTCGTTTGGAAGAAAATCCATTAAATAATTTCTTTTTTAATTCAGAATCTCCTGATAATATTTTAGTTTTTGAATCAAACGACTTTGGTAATAACTATTCAAATGTCATCAATCTTTCTATTGATTCTCCGAAAATATATATTAATTATCAAAACGGAGCTTATTATTTTTTACATCAAAATCCTGAGAACAATGATCTTGTAGTAACCATCTTTGATAATGAAACATCTGTCATAAATTTTTCAGATTTTAACTTCTTTGCTATTGAAAAAATAGAAATAATTGGCAATGAAATCTATCTACTTGTTTCAAACAATGATTTATTATACAATGAAAGAAATATTTACAAAATTGATATTGAGAATGAAATCATTGAGAATATAACTACTTTTTGGTGTAATTCTCAAATTTCCTATGATGCTTTTGATGATACTTTTATCACCGAAAATAATGCAAAAACTTATTTGAATATTTCTTCTATTAATCAAGATAGGTTTTTAGAAATATATTCAGATATGAATGATGGAGATTTTAATAGTTTCCAACAAGAAATTATTATTATCCCTCCAGCTTTATCAAATATAAAATTTGATGGTGTAATGCATGAACAGAATTTATATCTTTTTTTTACTGAGAATAATTCTATCTCATCGAGTTATTTATATATGAGTTATAGTAGTTTAGATTTGACCCCGTTTTTATTTGGTGATTTTGATAGAAATAATTTTGTTCAAGCTTTCGATGCTTCAAATGTGTTAACGGCTTCTTTGGAAATGATAAATAATCATTTTCTCTGGCAAAACAGAGCAGGAGATGTTGACGGAAATTTAGAACTCCAAGCGTATGACGCATCTCTTATTTTGCAATATGCAGTAGGTCTAATTACATCTTTCCCTGTAGAAAATTCTGAAAGAAAGAATGTTATCCCACAAGCCAAAATAAGCATTCGGAAAGAAAATGATGAATTGATTTTTAGTTCTGAAAAGAACCTTTTTGGTCTGAATTTAGAATTGGATGATAATATTGTAATTAGTGATATTTCTACATCTTTATTGTTTGCAAATGAAGAAAACAAAATTGCTCTCGCTTCTGCAAAACCAATAATTGGAGATTTTTTAAGAATAAAATTTACACAAAAGCATAAATCTCGCAATACGAAAATCAATTTAATTGTAAACCAAGAAAAATCTCAACAAATTGTTTTATTGAATGAAGATGCTGAAGAAATAAAAGATATTGACTTTACAATTTCTTATTATCCAAACCCATTTAATCCTACTCTTAATTTTGAAATTAATCTTTCTGAAAAAGCTGATATTTCAATAAAAATTTATAATATTAAAGGTAAATTTGTTAAGGAAATTTGTAATTCCAATTTTGAAACCGGTGATCATAAATTCAAATGGAATGGAAAAGATAATAATAATGACCAAGTAAGTTCCGGCATTTATTTTACCAAAACAACAATTAATCAAGAGGAAGAGTTCAACAAAGTTCTTTTATTGAAATAAAAAAAAGCTCATTCTTTCAAAATGGATTTCTTACAAAAGGAATCCATTTTTTTTGTAGTAAAAATGGAGAGAAATTCTTTAATCTTTTTTGTTGTCAAAAAATTCTTCTTTGATTTTTTTGTAAAAAAAGTATGAGGAGTCAACATGGCAGTTATAGAACAAGGGATTCAAGTAAATTTTGATAGTTTATTAAAACAAGGATTAGCAGTTATTGATGTCAGATACAAAGAGTATGAAATTACTAAAGAAACATACAAATTTATCATTACAAAAATTGACGGAGATAGAGAAGAATTCTACCCAATGATGTTGAAACATTACACAAATATTGAGATAAAAAGTCAAAATTTATTTAAACTATGGATTGCGATTTTGGACCATAAACTCAAAATGAGCAAAATGCTTAATCGAGATATTTCAATCAAAGTTGCTGCTTTAGATTATATAGAAGATAATGGAATGTAAAATGATAGAAAACACTTTGCTCTTGATAAAACCCAATATTACAGCTATCAATAAAATTGGACAGATTATCAGCATAGTTGAACAAAATGGTTTTGTCATTAAACAGATGAAATTATTGAGAATGACAGAACAATTGGCAATGTCATTTTATTCAATCCATAAAGGAAAACCGTTTTTTACCGGTTTAGTAGAATTTATGACTTCCGGAAATATTGTTGCCATCGTTTTACAAAAAGAAAATGCTGTTATGGATCTTAGAACATTAGTTGGAAAAACAAACCCGGCTAATGCTTCAATAAATACTCTTCGCTATCTTTATGGAGAATCTTTAAGAGTCAATGCTGTTCACGCTTCAGATTCAGTTGAACATGCCAAAACTGAAATTGAGATAATATTCTAAAATTAAGCAATGTATAGAATTAGTCGCTGTTAATAAGTAGTATTTAAACATCATCGGTGAATCCGGTATTTCTCATTTTCTTCGATGTTAGAAAAAGTTATTTCGTGACAGTGACTAAGATTACATTTTGATTATAAATTCAAAATTTACTCGGAAACTATTTTCTTTTTTCCAATAATCAGAAATCTTTGATTGTAGTTCAATTGAGTCAAAAAGATGATATTTTACCAATAAAAAGGAATAGACTCCTTCATCACTAAATATTGAATTTTGCATTATTCCGTTAACATTATTCTCATACATATACAATAAAATATCACTTTTATAGAAAGCAATTCTTGAAATAATCTGTATTTTTGGGTTTTTGAACTTTAACTGTTGATACATTAACCA
The DNA here is from genome assembly GCA_029934195.1 of Candidatus Cloacimonadota bacterium. Classification (GTDB taxonomy): domain Bacteria; phylum Cloacimonadota; class Cloacimonadia; order Cloacimonadales; family JAOZMQ01; genus JAOZMQ01. The sequence goes on from JAOZMQ010000009.1 coordinate 11,193, forward strand.
ACCTTTATCATAAATTTTTTCATCTTTAAAGTATTCAAAAACATATTCAATACGACTTTTAAAAGTGATATTTTTATCAAAAAATTGCCATCTATCAAATCTACAAACATTTCTCTCAATAGAACGAATTAACCCAATATCATCAATTTTTCGGAACTTTTCACGATCTTTCCGATGCAAAGTAAGACGATATTGGTTGTTCTGATTTAGATAATCAATTTGCAAAAACTGTTCAGATCCAATTGTTCTCATTTTTTCAGAATATCTCACCTGTGGATAGTTCCATAAATCAACATAAAAATTGATTTTTGTTTTATTTATAGGAAGAAAAGTGATTCCATAATAAACACCATTTTCATTATCGAAATTAGCTTGATTAGAAAATGGTTTACCATGCCAAGTAGGAAAATCTTTATCATAATTTCTATACAAAACAAGTTGTCGAAATTTTCTATTACCCCATTTGTAGATTCCAACAAAAGCATTTTTTTCATCTACAGAGGCAAATTCAGATACAAATTGGTTTTCATTATTTTTTAATGATAGGTCTGTTGAGTATCCGATATTTTGAGTATTCAGATTTTTATTTTCAAAATCTTTATTGAATTTTTGTTGAAAAGCCGTAAAACCAAGAGTAAAATTATCATATTGATATTCTATATTTGCTCCAAAAATATTTTCTTCCACTTTATCTTTTTTTTCATCATTCAAATGAACGCCACTTAAATCAAAAGAAGTAATTTGATTTTCTTTAAGATTAGCATCTAATTTTGTTTTTGAGTAAAAAGGAAGAATCTTTATTAAGGAGTTTCTTTTCTCAAAATTGATTCTTTTTTCAAATGCAATTCCTTCTAATTCCCACATCTCAAATGTGCTTGTATATGCTCTTAAAGATGATTTGTTGTTGATAGGAGTATTAGTTGCAGCACCACTTTTGGACATGCCAAGTTTTGGAGCAAAGAATATTCCCTGTCCGATATTTAGCCGATATTTTCCTAAAATTATTTTATTTTTCCCCGTTGAATATTCAGCAAAATAGGAGATGTAATCAAAAGCATTTGTTTCACCTTCATCTTTTTGAGAAATAAAACCAAATCTAAAATTATTATAATTGTATTCTGTTTTCTGAGTATATTTTAGTATGGAAACACAATCTTTTTTTTCATTATACTCAATACGACTAATTTGAGAAAAAGACTGATTACTTTGAACTTTGAAAGAAATATAATTCTGAATATCTTCTATTGTTACAAAATTTATCCCTAATTTGAATAAATCTTTGTTGGATTGAATTTTATGTGATTTCCTAAATTTTATAATACAATTTATATCTTCATTAGATAGCCAAGGTAACAATTGTAATTCTTTTTTAGAAGCGTAGTTTATTTCGATTCGTTGTTCTTTCAATTTTAGTAATTGTTCTGATAATTCAGTTTCGTGATAAGTATCTTCTTCGGTTGCAAAAATCTTTTCATCTTCATCAGCTCCAAATAAAAAACTGATTAGAAGCAAAAAGACAAAGAGAATGTTTCTTTTAGTATTCATAACAAACCGTGATATAATGTGTTAAGTCGAGATATTGATGAGTCTTTATGCTGTAAGTTGTTGCAATATTTTTAACAGAAATCTTTACTCCTCCGGAAATTCGATCCGGATTGTATTGATAACTGCTAATAATTGTCAAAATATCATATAAAGTTTGACTGCCTCCAATTTTAAATGAAAAATCAAAATCTGTTTCTTTTTCCAACCCTAAACTTACTTTTGTCTTTTCCGAGATTTTGTACATTGTCTCCCAAAAAATGATTATTGGTAAATCAATATCAGTAACTTTTGATTTTGAAATATTTTTAATTGCGAAAGAAACCGTTGATTTTTCTGTCTCAAGAATAAATCCTCCATCAATTACAAAGGCAGTATTTGCATTATAATTTACTACCTCATTAAAAATATAATTAAAACTTATTCCAAATAATAGATTTTTGTAATGCGATGAAATTGCAAAATGCGAATTGCTTTCTTTATAAAATGGATGTGAAAGATGGCTTTCTCCGGCGGAAAATCTAAATAATTTGAGTTTTTTCCCAAAATGAAAATTATAAAGAGGTAAATCACTAATTTGAAACAAGTTTGAATATCCAGCCTCTAAACCATTAAAACAAAAAGCAGGATTAACAGAATAATTACCGGGGGAATCACAAAGAAAAATCAAATTAGAGGATGCATTTAAGACACTGTTTGCAGGAAGATTCATTTCAATTGATAATAAAATTGTGATATTCAAAATACAAATAATAATTAGAATCGCTTTTTTACACATAATTAAACCTCCTATCGCGAATAGTTATTCACATCTAAATTTTGTAAAAGACAGCTTTGTAAAATCAAAGAAGCATCGTTAGCTTGCACAATTCCATTTTGATCAAAATCAGCTGCCAATATTTGCCAAGCTTGCAATATTTGAACTGAATTAAATAGATATTCAAATACAAGAAAGGCATCATAAGCTTGTACAATATTATTTCCATCAACATCTCCAATCAATATTTCACTGTACTGATTAAAAAAGTTTTTCCCTATATCACAAATTGTAGAATCAGGATCATCAGATAATTTTGGCGAACCGGCATCAATACAAGGAGAAAATTCCGTGAGGAGATATTCGGGAAATTCAATAATCTGAATCTCCGGATCAACAAAAATATTGGAGTAACAATCAGCTTCAACTCCGTTATTATTCAGAGAATTTATTACTCCAAAATTTTCTGGAATGTTAGTACCATCAATATTTACTTCATTAAATATTAGATTGAATTCGAAATTAGAAATATTGCTATTTATATTTACTCCGATCTGATTATTGCAAATTAAAGTTGAGTTAACATTTACTTCTGAATTTTCATCAATATCGAGACCAGTATGATTTTCAGCAATAGTATTATTTTTTAAGGTATTTTGATTAGAATAGATTAGTTTAATAGCAATTAGGTTATTCAAAATTGCATTTCTTTCCATTGAAATATCAGTTACTTGAGATTCATAAATTCCGCAATAACCATTATCAGAAATACAATTATTTGTTATATTAGAAGTTTCCGATTCCAAAATCATAATACCATTATCAGAATTTTCTGTTATGATATTATCTTTGATTATTGCACTTGAATTTATTAAATAAATTCCATTGAGATAATTGTTTGAAAAGCAATTATTCGCGATAAGATTATTATTAGATTCAATTAGCTCTAAACCATTATTTGTGTTGTTGTCGCAAATATTTCTAATTATTTGAGAATTAGTATGTTCAATAACAATTCCGCTCAAATAATTATCGCAGATATTACAATCTGCAATCAAACATCCTTTGTGTTGAACAATTATCCCTACCTGATTATTCTTGAGAGTACAATTTAATATCTCAACATATTCTGCATCAATTTCAATGCCATAATCTGATGAATATTTTATTTCAGTTTCTGTGATTTTGCAATTATTGCATTCTATTTTTATACTTGTTTTTGCAAATCTGAATTGTGAGAATTTCACATAACTCAAAGAGTTACTTTCAGTTGTAAAATGAATCCCCTTCCATTCAGGTGCAGACCAATCATCTGTTTCGTTGGTGAAAATAATTGGGGAATTTTCATTTCCATCACAAAATAAAGTACCGTTTACAATGATTTTTTTGTCCTCAAGAAAATAAAGAAAACAACCATTTTCAATAATTAATTGTTCATTTGCAGGAACAATAATATCTTCTTCTACAAGATAATTATTTCTAAAAAGAATTCCAGTCTGGTTGCCTGAAATAGTTACTAATTCAGCTGATAGTAAAGAAAATTGTAAAAACAATAGTACCAATAAAATAATAGGTTTCATTCCTCACCTCCCATTTAAAATTACACAAAGAGCAAATACCATTCTCCCTCAATTCATTTCAAAACACACATTTTTGTTACAATTACTAAAAACAATATTTACGTATTCACGTTTTTTTTTGTCCAGTTTTTTTTAATTTTTATTTCAGAACACTTGACTGTGGGCGTTCAAGGTTCTCTAATCTTTTTGAGCTTACTTCGCAATGAATAAAACGGGTACATTTAAAACGGGTACATTTTTCCTGTCTTTTTTGTTTTTCTTTCACAAAAAATAGGAGTCATTTTAAAATTTATGGGAGCAGGTGTTCTGAATTTCTCTATTGGTAGCTTGACAAAATACATTGTTTTTTGATATATGAATAAATTAGTAATAAAATGTTTATGATTATGAATGATTCACAATTTATAGGAGTTTGTAATGAAAAATTTTTACCTTTTCTTAATATTCTTAATTTTACCTCTATTCTTATCTTCTCAAGATGCAAATATTGATTCCACTTCCTTTAATGGAGTTTCATTAAACGGGGAATTCGGTTCTATTTCTTTTGGAGGTCAATCTTATACAAGAATTAGATTATTACCGGAATTTATGATTTGGAAATTTGGAGTCGGTTTAGATATTGATCTTTTACTTGATAGTGATGGAAATATTGTCGAAGAAGATTGGGATGAATTTGAAGATTATTTGAATAAAATTTATTATGTTCGTTTTGGGAAACGAGGCGATATTTTTTATACAAAGATTGGCGGATTCACAAATTATACTCTCGGCAAAGGATTGATAATGAATGGTTATACAAACATGATAAATTTCCCTGAACTCCGGCAAATCGGTGTTCAAGTAGGAGGTAAGCTTCCTTTTGCAGGTATTAATATGGAATTCTTTTCCTCAAATTACACAAAGAATGAAATCCTTGCCGGACGACTTTCAGCAATTCCATTAGAATCATCAGGAATGCCTTTTTTCAATAAATTAAATCTCGGATTTTCATTTGCCACCGATCGGAATCAATTTGGGAATATTTCCGATAAAGATGGAGACAAATATCCTGATGTTTTTGACGATTTCCCTGATAATAAGAATTATCATCTTGATAGTGACAGCGATGGATATGCAGATGAGATTGATTCAGATCTTGATGGGGATAATCTTTTGGATTATGAATATGTTAAAAATAATTGGACTGATATGGATTCACTTTTGATAGAGGAAATGCTTAATGCAGGCTATCTTGATGATGATATTTATAGAAAAATAATGTACCAATATTCTGAAAAAGATGCAATATCAATTATTGGTTTTGATTATGAATTACCACTTATTCAAACAGATCTTCTTTATCTCTCAAATTATGCAGAATTTGCAAAAATTATTGACCACAGTTACGGAGTGATTTTACCAGGTTTCTATTCTAAGTTTCTTATTTTTGATATGAGATTAGAATTTCGTCATTATTCAGATGACTTTGAGCCAAACTTTTTTAATCAATTATATGATGTAGAACGTTCAATTGTTTTTGGAGATACAATTTTAACGAAGGAACAAACAATTAAAAATATTAATTCTTCAACAGGATGGTATGGAAGTGTAACTACTCAAATTTTCAATTTAATGTTCTTCAATATTTCTTATGAAGATATGTATGGAAAAGATATTCAAAATGGAAAGTCCATCTGGAGTTCTATATATTTAAAACCAAATCTAATTCCAAAAATATCCACTGCAAAAATTTCTTACACTCAAACAAGAGTAGATAATATTTTCTCAGATTATAGAACTCCCACAAGTATGATTGATGGAAAAATCGGCTTTAATATTACACCAAATTCTCAACTTGTTGGCTTGTATCAAGAAAGATATATTGATATGAACGGTGATAACAAAATTGAAGGAAAAGAAGAAGTTCTAAAAACAATGAATTTTGGTATTGAAATCAGTTTTTAAACTTTTCGTTTTTGGGAAATAGCCATCGCATTTTAAGAATGTAGCCAAGATGGCTACTTTCCCCTTTGTTATTAAAAAACACAAATAAAATTGCTGAAATGAAAATGAGCATCACCCCCATTGCTGTGGCTTTGTTGAAATCGTGAGCACCGATATATCTGTACATTGCTACTGGAATTGTATTAAAATCTTTTGCTAACATTGCAGAAGCTCCCATTTCTCCCATCGATAATGCAAAGGCAAAAGTGAACGCTAAAAATAATGTTGATTTAATTTCCGGAAATATAATCTTTACAAAAAGTCGGATTTTATTTGATCCAAGAATCCTTGCTGCATTTATTGCATCTTGATTCAAGTTTTTGAAAGCATGAAAAACAATTCTAAATACGAGAGGAAAAACGATAACAACATGAGCACAGATAAGTAATTGATAAGACGACAAATACATAAATCCACTCCGAATAATCTTAATATATCCAAGTGAAAATGTTACAGATGAAACTCCCATTGGTAATAACACCAAAATTTCTATAAAATTATTTTTTTTAATTTTTTTTAATCCAACTGAAATCATAATAGCAAGAAAAATAGAAATTACTCCACAAGAAAAAGCAATAATCAGGCTGTTTAAAACCGGTTCCAAAGTAGCATTACCTAAAATTGGATCATAATTATTTGCAAGTATTTTTTGGAAATTCTCAAGCGAAAATGGATGCAATTGTAAACCTGTATAAAAAAGAGAATAAAAAATTATCGAAAAAATAGGTCCCACAATAATTAATATAATTAAAAACAAATAGGCTGATATTAAGAGCCTTTTATGGAACTTTATTTCTGAAAATCGTGTTTCTATCTTTTCGCTAAATTGATTTTGTAGCTTTAAAAAATCAATTTTGTCTTTATTTATTTTAATGCTGATTTGTAAGAATATCAATGAAAGAAATATTTGGATTACTCCAAGAGCTGACCCCAATTTTATTTTCATTAAATTATTTACAAGCATATAAATATTCACTTCAATTGTGCTATACTGAATACCTCCAAGAATCAAAACAATTCCAAAACTCATAAAACAATACAAGAAAATTAGGATACCGGAATTTACAATTGCAGGCAATAAAGAAGGAAAAACAATTTTTCTAAAAACAGTAAATTTATTTGCACCAAGAACTCTTGCAGAATTGATGACATTTTTATCAATATTTTGCCACGATTGAGTTATCATCCTCATTGCAATAGGGAAATTATAAAAGACATGTGCCAATAAAATTGCTTTAAAGCTGTATAAAACTCGAAGTTTTAAATTGTAAAGACTTAGAAATCTATTCAGAAACCCATTATTACCCCAGAACAGAATAAATCCTAAAGCAACAATAATGCTTGGTAAAACAAATGGAATTAAGGAAATAGACATAAATGTTCTTTTGAAAGGAAATTGGAAATTAGCAAAAATGTAAGCTGCCGGAAATGCAATTATGATTGTAAGTAATGAACTCAGCAACGCTTGCCACAATGTAAAAATGATAACATGAGTATGAAAGCTATCTGTTAGAATTGCTGTGAAATTTTTAATTGAAATCCCTGTTTCAGTGATAAAAGATTCTTTAATTATTGTAATAACAGGGACATAAAAAAAAATAATTAGAAAAAATAATGGAATTCCAATTAGAAAAATTAGTGAGAAATTTCCATCTTTGAAATGTCTTTTTATCATTTATTAATCATTATAGAAAATTGCTTTAATCGGGTCAATTTTTGAGGCTTTCCACGCTGGATAAAAACCAGATAAAAAACCAATTATGATTGAGAACCCAAGACCTAATAAAACACCTTCAACAGGAACTGGAAACTCAAATTTTAAAGATTTGGATAACACTAACATCAGTGTTGTGGACCCAATAATCCCGCCAAAGGCTCCTAACATGGCAAGAGTAATGGCTTCAATAAGAAAATAGCTAAAAATATCTTTTTCCGTTGCTCCTATACTTTTTCTGACTCCAATTTCCATCATTTTTTCATTGATAGAAATTAAAAGAGTACTGAATAATCCAATACCTCCAACAATCAAAGAAATCGAAGCAATGGCAGACAAAGCAATATTCCAAGTTTTCAAAACCCCTTTAATTTCTTCTGTAATTTTGAACATCTCAGCTCCAATATCTTGAAATTCAAAATCATGGGTCATTTTATGTCGCATTAATAGATGTTGCCTTACACCTGATTTCAAATGTAAAAAGCTGTCATTATCGAAAGCCTGAACGTAAATATAATCAATACGTCCCCGTTCTCGAATATAAAGAGCACCCGTAGAAAGTGGAATATAAACAGCTCGTAAATCTCTACGTCTTTCCCAACTATTGAAATTCATACCATTAGTATTGATCTCATCCTCTCCAAGTACTCCAACAATTTTAAATCGATTGACTCCAACTGTTATTGTTTCTCCGAGTGGACTTCCATCTGGAAAATATGTTTCTGCAAAATGAAACCCAACTATACAAACTTTAGCTGATCTCTTTATTTCAAAATTATTAAAAAATCTTCCTTCTTTCAAAGAATATGTTTTATTGATGAAATAATCTTTATTTGTTGCTCTTAATTGTACCCATTTTTGTTCCATTGCCAATTGCAATCTATCCCATTGTTCAATCATTCCATAGATGTTTTTGCAATCTATTTCTGAATTTAGCGATGCATAATCTTTATAGGTTAATGGTTTATTTGTTCTTCGAATATACATAAATCTTCGACGATGTTTATTGTTATTCTCTTCAGATTTTGGTACAACGATGATAGAATTATTCCATCCCATTTTTTCCATATTCTGAGAGATCATTTCTTTTAATCCATAAATAGATGAAAACATTGTCACCACTGCCATGACACCAATTGTGATTCCGGTAAGAGTTAAGATTGACCGTAATTTATGAGAAATTATACTTTGAATACTGCTAAAAACTGCATCAGAAATTTTCATTTTTTCTCCAAAATGTGTTCATTACAATAAATTCGAGTTTTGGATTGTAGCCATCTTGGCTACATTTCTAAAGATGTAACCAGGATGGTTACTTTCCAAAGATTTCTAAAGAAACCACGAATATTAGAAATAATATCCTAATATACTTCTTTACCGCATTTTGGACATTTCATATACTTTTGGTTTTCTTTATTCATTCTTTCTTC
>JAOZMQ010000182.1 GCA_029934195.1 Candidatus Cloacimonadota bacterium
CCCAAATCCGGTACTGCCTTTTGCCTCTCTCTCTTTCAAAGCATTAACAATAATATCCAGATTTATTGCTTTCAATTTATCATAAGATTGAATAAGTTTCCCAAGTTGAATTAGTGCATCATCTTTATTTTTAGCTGAGAAATTATGCTCACAGCATTCCAATTTTACAACATCTATGAGTTCCATATTTATCTCCTTTTTAAACTTTTCAATATTGCATATTTTGCAAACATTGGTCCAAATAATTCATTGAAGAAAACCGACATTAAAACAATATTTGTCATTTCTCCAATTTGACTTTGTATTTCAGGAGTTGCATCCATTATTATTGGAGAAGCCTGAACAAATAGGACTAATCCAATGGCAACGCCAGCTTGAGGTAATAGACCTAACCCTAAATAATTTGTTACTGTTTTAGGTATATTTAAAGCTTTTGCTGAAATAAATATTCCAAAATATTTTCCAATTGCTCTCAAAACAATGAACGATAAACCGGCAATAATGATACGATTGTTTCCAAAAATACTCAAACTTAGTTCTGCTCCTGCGATTGAAAAAAATATTGCATATAAAGGTGCTGTAAGTGGTTGTATAGAAAAAAGAATACGGACATTTTTCTTGTCAAGATTAACCAAAATCATTCCTATTGCCATATTAGAAATCAATGGTGAAAGATTTAAACTAATTGCAATTGAAGTACAAATAAATAAAACTCCTAATGTTATAATTTTAATCTCATTCATATTTCTTTTTTTAGCAACAGTAAAATGTATGGTGAGTCCACCAATAACTCCAATGATTAATGAATAAATAATTTCCATAATAGCATGAAAAATTGAAACAGAAAGACTATGCGATGCATCACCCATTGCAGAAACCGAGAGAGCAAAAACAATTGAAAAAAGAATAACTGTTCCAGCATCATCAAGAGCAACTACTCCATAAAGATAATCAACAAAAGGTCCTTTTGCTTTAAGTTTTTCTACAATTACAACAGTTGCTGCCGGAGCTGTAGCAGCAGAAATTGCTCCAAGAATGAATGCAACATAAGTTGAAAATCCTAAGAATAACAATCCAATTGAAACTAAAATAAAAGTTAAAAACATTTGAGAAAGAGTTAGAATTATAATTTTAGAGCCATATATTTTCAATTTGCTAAAAGAAAATTCACCACCAATAATCATCGCAATAAATGATAAAGTGATCTCTGAAAGTGTTCGTAACAACTCCATATTTTTATGATTAATTAAATGTAAACCAGAACTTCCAATTATAATACCAGCAATGATATAACCTGTAATAGCTGGCAATTTAAACTTTTCAGCAAGTTGCCCAAGAATATTACCAAAAATCAACAGAAGCCCTGTGCTAAAAATGATATGATGTGCAAAACTTTCGCGAAGTACGTGTAAAATATTTACCATAGATGTCCTTATTTTTGAAGAATTAAAAGATGAATAAAAATGCTTATAACATTTACTTGTTTAGTATTTTAACGAAAACTAATTTTTGTAACACTCTTTTTGATATCGCCACTCTGTAGCTTGGTAATCTGCATTGCTTTTAACCAACGCTAACACATTGGGCTACAAAGATGTCGCTTCTACGAAGCTAAAAGAGAGATTTTTGTGAAAGTACTTTTCCGTTCAGCTACTAATTAGTACTTAAACGAAAACTGATAAGCCACGGATTTACACAGAGTTACGCTGATTTAAGAAAATAAAAAATAGACGGAAAATAGTGAGAAATTACAAATATTAGGATGATTTTAAATTTTTTCTCTATTTTTAGCCATTATTCTTAAAATTTCAATAAGAATTTATTCTTTTAAATCCGGTGCTAATTCGTGGCTTTTATCCTTTTCCGTTCAGCTACTAATTAGCAAGTTCCTTTAATTTATCAAATAGAATCTCAACAGCTTCATCACTTGAAACCTGATATTTCTTTCCAGATTTGCTAATATTTGGAGAGAAGATTTTTACAACTTGAGTTGGAGAACCATTAAGTCCTATAATTTTTTCATCAAGTTCTAATTTTTCAGCGTCCCAAATAGTTAATGTTGCCTTTCTGGCATTTCTTTTTCCACGTAAGGAAGGTAAGCGAGGAATATTAATTTCTTTTACTACCGTAATTACAACAGGAAGAGTCATTTCAATGCGGTCATATCCATCTTCCATAAGTCTTTGAACAATAATTCTATCCTCTAAAATTCTTTCTATCTTACGAACAAAACAAGTTTGTGGGATTTTTAAATGTGCTGCAACGCCTGGACCAACTTGAGCTGTATCACCATCAATAGCTTGTTGTCCTAAAAGAATAATATCGTATTCTCCAATTCTTTTTATAGCTTCCGAAAGTGTTAGACTTGTAGCCAAAGTATCAGCTCCGGCAAATTTTCTATCCGAAAGAAGAATAATTTCATCAACTCCCAGAGCAACACAATCACGGAGAGCAGATTCAACTTGTGGAGGTCCCATACTGATAGCTGTTACTTTACCACCATGCTGTTCTTTTATCCTTAAAGCTTCCTCTATTGCGTAAAGGTCGAAGGGATTTATAATGCTATCAACTCCCTTCCTAATTAAAGTATTTGTTACGGGATCAATTCTAATATCCGTAGTATCCGGAACTTGTTTGATACAGACAATAATATTCATAATAACCTCTATTTTTTATAGTGATTTTGAATTGTTGAAATAACAAAATCTTGTTGTTCTCGTGATAATTCTGCATAAATTGGTATTGAAAGAACTTTTTCTGAAGATTCTTCTGAAATAGGGAAATCCCCTTTTTTGTATTCAAGATCTTTGAAGCATTCTTGTAAATGTAAAGGAAGAGGATAATAAACAGCACAACCAATATCATTATTACGAAGAGTTTCCATTAATGAATCTCTATCCTCACAAGCTATTGTAAATTGATTGAAAATGGTAAGAGCTTTATCATCAATTACAGGAAGCTTTATTTGAGAAATCTTTGATAATCTTTCATAATAATAATCTGCATTTTTCCTTCTACCTTCCGACCATTTTGGAAGAGATTTTAATTTTACAGATAAAACAGCACATTGAATTGTATCAATTCTACTATTAAATCCTACAAATTTGTGGAAATATTTTGGGCTTTCACCGTGAACTCTAAGTTGTTTTAATTTTGCTGCCAACTCATCATCATTAGTCAAACACATACCAGCATCACCCATTGCACCGAGATTTTTACTTGGAAAAAATGATAAAGTTCCAATATCAGCGATTGTACCTGCAACTTTTCCATCCCATTTTGCTCCAATTCCTTGAGCATTATCTTCAATAACCTTGAGATTGTGTTTTTTTGCAATTTCCATAATAGCTGTCATATTTGCCGGTTGTCCAAAAAGATGCACCGGTAAAATTGCTTTTGTTTTATTTGTTATTTTAGCTTCAATTAATGTCGGATCAATATTATAAGTATCAGGTAAAATATCTACAAAAACAGGAATAGCTCCAACTCTGTAAATTGCTCCGGCTGTTGCAAAAAAAGTAAAAGGTGTTGTAATTACTTCATCGCCAACTCCAACATCAATAGCTCGAAGTGCCAAAACAAGTGCATCTGAACCGGAAGCACACCCAATTGAATGTTTGACTTCACAGTATTCTGAAATTTGGTTTTCAAAATCTTTAACTTGTGGTCCGAGTATATAATAGTGAGTTTTATATATTTTTTCAATTTCTGCTTTAATTTCGTCAATAATTGGGTTATATTGAGCTTCTAAATCAAGTAAAGGAACTTTCATTTAATCTCCATTTTTTTTGTATTAATTAGTTAAGGAGTCAGCAAATTGCCAAAGAGAGACAAATTTGTAAATCGGATCAAGATATTTTATGAGTCTTTTCACGAATGAATCTTGTATAGGAATATACAATTCATCACCGAGTAAAATTTGTTGCCCTTTATATTTTTTTTTTGAACCATCTTGATGGATAATATAAATAGTATTAGTACTTCCATTTGCATTGGGACCGTTCGCAAGTCCAAGATAATAAGATGCCGGACGATTTGGCTCAAAAAGGTATCTTCCCGGAGAATTGGCATTCCCAGTTACATAAATATAATATTCTTTTTTATGGAAGAAAACAATATCATCTGATAGAATTTTCTCTGATAAATCGATTTCAAATTCCTTATTATTTCTCAAAACTGAGATTTTATCAAAATTCAGATTATAAACTTTTACATCCATATTCAGAAGAATCTCATTTAAAGTAATTGGCTCATTTATTTCAAAATATTCTATTGCGAATAGACTGTCTATTGCTACTTGAGAAAAATTCAATTGCATATAATTTTTTGCAAAATGAACTGTTATTATATCATTATTAAGAATTCGCGGATCGTCTTTATCTTCATATTTTCTTTTTGCTTCTCTAAAATTATAAGTCGTTGTTACTCCGTTTCTTAATAATTCTACTCTTCGACTTGACATTGGTAAGAAACCACTTGAACTATAAAGAATAGATGAAAGTGTAATATCATCTAAGGAATAAAAAAAACCTGATTTTACTACAGCTCCTTGAACAAAATAGGAAATGGGAGACAATTGTGTTAAGGTAACATTGATCAAAGAATTTTTAAGATTTTCCAACATAATATCTTCAATAATTTTTTTAGATATCTTCAAAGTTTTCCCAGCCAATTGAATTGAATTTCTGTATGGAAATAAATCAATATCACCTTCAGGAGAAACAATTTTCTTTACAAAAACAGTATCAATACTACTTATTTGAATTAGAAATTCATTACCGGGTTTAATAATATAAGTCTCTTCTTCGATTATATCTAATGAAAAACAAAAAGCTGTAAGAGACAGTAAAATAAGGAGAAAAGTAAATTTATTTCTCATAAAAATCAACTACTCTCTGAATAATTTGATCGAGGTTAATTTGTGGTTCATAACCGATTGTTTCTTTAACTCTTGTTAGATCTGGCATTCTTTTTTGCATATCTTCAAAACCATCCTCGTATGCATCTTCATATTTAATGTAATCAATACGCGAGTTACTATTTGTAGCTTTTTTAATTTTCTTTGCAAGATCTGTAATGGAAATTTCTTCTGTGCTACCTACATTGAATATTCGTCCTTCTGCTTCTTTACAACTCATAAGTTTTGTTATAGCATTAATAATATCACTAACATCAGCAAAACAACGAGATTGATTACCATCACCAAAAATTGAGATAGGATGATTTAGAAGAGCATTTTTTATAAATCTTGGAATTACCATACCATATTGACCTGTTTGTCGTGGACCAACAGTATTAAAAAATCTAACAATTACAACAGGTAATTTTTTTTCTCTATAAAAAGCAAGAGCCAAAAATTCATCAATTGCCTTCGCACTGCTATAGCTCCAACGTGAAATATGAGTCGAACCAAGTAAACGATCTGATTCTTCCGAGAAAGGTAAATCCTCGCTTTTACCATAAATCTCTGACGTTGAGGCAACAAGTACTTTTTTTTTAAATTTATTTGCTAATTCCAAAACATTCTCTGTTCCACCAATATTTGTTCTCAAAGATTCCAAAGGATTATCGATAATGTATTTTACTCCTACTGCAGCAGCAAGATGATAAATTTGGTCACATTTTTTAATAATATCTTCGAGAAGTTCTTTATTTAAAATTGAACCAAGGACAAATTTGAAATTCTTATTTTTTCGTAAATGAGCAATATTTTTCAATTTCCCTGTAGATAAATTATCTAAAACTGTCACCTGATTACCTTCTGACAGCATTTTTTCTGATAAGTGAGAACCTATAAAACCGGCACCACCTGTAATAAATATATTCATTAAAACTCCATTTTTTTTCAGTAATTAAGTCATTGTCACGAAATAGCAGTTTCTACTTGGTGTCTTACTGAAAACCAACTTTTCCATTTTTTATCTCGCGACTCTTTCGTTTAATAAGCCCACGCTAATATATTGGACTATTAAGTTTAAAATTTTTCTTTTCTTCTTGAACTTCATTTTTTTATAGTTAAAAACCCTTTTAGTTCAAAAACTAAGTTAATTTTTTACTGCTTTTTATTTTGTCAAATTTAATTTCAGAATGATATATCAAAACCTTGGTTTTTGCAGTGACTTCGGGATTTTTTGCAAGTTTGTAACTATTATTTGACCGAAAAGGAATTTTTTAACCATGAAGAACAGAAGTTCATGAAGAAAGATTAATCGGGAAATTATTTATTTTTCAGCTTCATAGAAGCGATATTTTTGTAGTCCAATGCGTTAGCGTTGGGTAAAGAAAAAAGAGAATCAATCTACAGAGTAGCGACAAAAAAAGAAAATTTAGAAAAAGTTAGTTTTCGTTCAAGT
>JAOZMQ010000183.1 GCA_029934195.1 Candidatus Cloacimonadota bacterium
AGCCCAAGCTTTTGTTCTCGCTTCACATTCATTTCCATTTATTGCGAAGCAAGTTCAAAAAAAGAAAATTTAGGAAAAGTTAGTTTTCGTTCAAGTACTATTTACAAAGCTATCGGAAAATATATCTTGCCGATCAGGCGTATTAAATTCTGTGATTCATTGATCTTATTGAATTTAATTTGCAGAGGGTTTAACAATTCTAAATCCAACCGAATTTGATTTTTGATATGGATACATTTCATCTCTAAAATACACAGATAAATATTTTCTTTTAGTTTTGAAATTTCCACCTCTGATTATTTTTTTGCAACCATTATTAATTCCAATTGGATTTTTTTCTTTTGCTGAAAAATACTTACCGGACCAATCCCAACACCATTCAGATAAATTTCCACTCATATCAAAAAGATCAATTTCATTTGCTTGTTTTGTTCCGATGTTATTGGTGGTTGTAGAGTTCTGTTTACACCATCCGATTTCATCAAAAAGATTGCTTCCGGAAAACTCAAAATTACGGCTTTTATTTCCACCTTTTGAAGAATATTCCCATTGAGCTTCTGTTGGCAACCTATAACCATTAGCAGATTTATTTATTGAAATTTTCCATTTAAGAGAATCATTTAAACAATAATTTGGAATATCAATTTTATTAACATCAATTTTGTAGTATGGTAATAACCCTTCTTTTTTACTGAATTCATTACAGAAAACTATGGCTTCATACCAGTTTACATTATCAACAGGGAGGTTTATTCCAATATTATTTGAAGGATTGTAACCCATTATTTTCACAAATTGGCTCTGAGAAATTTCACAATTACTAATAAAAAAATCATCAACAAAAACATTTTTAATAAATAGATTATTTTTTGGTGTATGAAATTTTATCTTTTCTACATATTTTCTATCACTATTTTTATCAATAAAGATCATCTTGCCCTTACTAAGAATTTTTTCTTGTTGAGTTTGAATTTTCTTCATTTCTTCTTTCGAAAGATTTCTTGCAAGTCTAAAACCGATTTCACAACTTCCAAAATTTTCTAAATAAAATTGTGGTTTTATTATCTCAGCTCCATTTTTTGAGGAATATGAACCTCCACAAAGAAGACGATATTTATCACTTTTCAAAGCGACATTTTCAATTTCTACAGAATCATTACACCATTCAGAGACATTTCCAAACAAATCATAAAGACCTAATTCATTAGCATTACGGCTTTTAACTTTATGAGGTCTCTGACCGGAGTTTTTGCTAAAACGAGCATATTTTTTTAAGGAATTATTATTAATTAGCCTTTCCAATTTCTTGGTATTTTTATTATTACTAACATATTCCCATTCATTATACCAAGGAAGTCGATAGCCATTTGCAATAAGATTAAAATCAATAGTTTTTAAAGAATCATTTATAGAATAGTATTCTTCAAATCCTTCCAATTTGCTTTTTTCATTACAGAATTTTACAGCATCTAACCACGAGATATTATCAATTGGATAATTCTTTTGGTTATAATTTTTTGATGGATTATTTCCCATTATTTTTGTCCATTCACTTTGTGTAACTTCAGTTTTTGAAATAATGAAGTCTTTAATCTTATTCTTTTTTTCTTTGTTTTTGTATGCAATTTTTCCGTAAATATCATTTTTAATATCAGCACCCATTGAGAAATGACCTCCTTCAACAAAAATCATTTCAATTACTTTTTGAGGTTGATATTTGGAATTTTCAGCGTTCTTTACTCTATTTTCCGGAGAAGATTTCATCACTCGAAAGCCAGTATTTGCATTTTTCAATTCTGGTGAAAGTCTATTGATTTGTGTTTTCTTTTTTTTACTTTGATTAATAATAATTTTCTCTTTACCTGAATATGCAGTTCTTTTATTGATTTCTTTTCCTGAAAACCAATCCCAAGTCCATTCTGAAATATTATCATTGCTAATTGATTTTTTTGTAACAATCCAAGGATTTCTATCTGGAAAGATTGGATATTTTTTTTGTAATTCATCTGTAGTATTGTCAATAAATAGTGTAGTTATTTTTGATTTATATCTATCTAAATCTATCAATTCAAAAGCTGTTGGAATACGATAACCATTTCCTTTTGCATTAATATAAACAACCCATTTTTGGGAATCACTCATAGATTTATTATATACATCTATCGAAAAATTATCAATAATATAATTGGGAATTAAATTTTCAGAAAGACTTTTTTTATTACAAAATAAAATAGCATCATACCAAGAAATATTTGTAACCGGTTCGTTAAATGGTTTACGAGAATCTTCCATAAAGAAATTCCATTCCCAATTATTGACCATATTTTCTGAGTAAATTATAATGCTGTCATTCATTGAATTATTTTCACTTAAATCAAGATATACCTGATGATTATTATAATATTGAGATTCTATAACTTCCTTATTGACAGAAGACTTTGCTACTCGAAATCCACAATTACTTGATGCTTTTTGAGGCTCAGCCTTAAATCTTTTAGTTGTCCTAATATTATTTGCAAAATCATAAAATGATCCGCCACGCTGAATTTTAAATTGTTTTATTTGCTGATTTGATAAAGATTTATCGTAAGAATATTCATTGTACCAATTCCAACACCATTCGGAAACATTACCGGACATATCATACAATCCTAATTTATTGGGTAATTTCTCTCCAACAGAATGAGGTTTTTCATCCGAGTTCATCATATACCAACCAATTTTGAAAGCAAAATCATTACCGGCAAAAAGGTTAGTATTCTCGATATTTTGACTTGTGTGGAAAATTCCATCTTTTGCTGAAAATTCCCATTCTTCTTCAG
Organism: Candidatus Cloacimonadota bacterium; assembly: GCA_029934195.1. GTDB lineage: Bacteria > Cloacimonadota > Cloacimonadia > Cloacimonadales > JAOZMQ01 > JAOZMQ01. The sequence continues at coordinate 2,823 of JAOZMQ010000183.1, forward strand.
TTGGAAGTCGATAGCCATTCTTAGAAAAATCACATTCTATTATGTTCTTTGAAGTTGTATAACAAACTTCAAGTCCTTCCATTTCACTTCTTTTGATACAATATTCAATTGCCATATTCCACGTAACATTCTCAACTGGATTTTGTGGATTTTTATAAAAGGAAGGATTTTCTGGCATCACAATATTCCAATCTTCTTGTGTTATTTCAAAAGGTGAAATATAGAAAGATTTCACTACAACATCGTGCTTTGGTTTTTCATCGTTATCTTGATGATTTGAGCCCATTTTGAAAGAGCCACCATGGACATAAATCATTGTGCCTGTTTTGATTTTTTTCTCTTCAGAATTGATATGTGAATTGTCTGAATTTTTTGCCAATCTGAATCCATAAAACGGAGCAATAAAATTTATCTCTTCATAATCAACATTTTCATTAGTTTGATATTTTAACAAATCATTCCAAGAACTCCCTTTAAGAATTCTTTTCTTTCCTTTTGTAGAGCCTGTAAATTGCAATTCTTTTTGTTTATAGTTCTGAGAATATTTATCCCAACACCATTCAGCAACATTTCCAAAAACATCATGTAAAGAATTTTTATTTGGAAGCTTCTCCCCTACCGGATGAGTTTTATTGTTAGAATTATCCTTGAACCAAGCAGAAAAAGTTAAAGAATTTTCTTTTGTATCAACTTCAAAATCTAAAGGGAAATTGTTTTTGTCTAAATTTTCCTCTTCTCCGGAAGCTAAAATCCACTCAACTTCAGTTGGTAAACGGAAGCCATTTGCAGAAAAATCACATTTAACTTTATTTTTTTTTATCTGATAGCAAGGTGTTAAGTTTTCAGAAATACTTTTCTTATTACAGAAAAGAACAGCATCTAACCAACTAACATTTTCAACAGGATTATTCTTTCCTTTAAATTTTGAAGGATTAGTTCCCATAAAAAATTCCCACTCACCTTGAGTTACTTCGTATTTTCCCATTAGAAAATCATTAATTTTGATTTCTTTATTTTGATGATTTGTAACAACAAGACTTTTTCCTTCAATTAATTGAAACTCAGAAAAAAGGATTTTTTGAAAAGAATTGTCTTCGTTTGCATTTGCATTTTTTACAACTCTCAAACCGTAAGTTGAATGTTTATAGGCAATATTTTCGAGTTCAAAAACTGAATTTGTCAGCTTGTTTTTTAAGGAGAACCATGAGCCCCCTTTCAGTATCTGTTTTTCAGTTTTATAGATGACCGAATCATTTTTTGTTGGATTCCAACACCATTCCCAGACATTTCCAAATAAATCATATATTCCAATTTTATTAGGTTTTTTGTGCCCGACCAAATGAGTTTTTTTGTCTGAATTATTATGAAACCAAGCTTTTGACTCCAATAAAGTTGAAGAATTGTCACTCATATTGTCTATAGAATTTTGAAAAAGATTTGCATTTTCTGCAACATAATTCCATTCGTTGACCTTCGGCAATCTAAAACCGTTTGCATTAGAAATTGAAACTATTTTGTCCGCATAAATTTTATAACAGGCTGTTAATCCTTTTATTGTACTTAATCTGTTACAAAATCGAATAGCATCTAACCAACTTATTTGCTCAACAGGATTTTTAACATCTTTAAAATAGGAAGGGTTCTTTCCCATAACAGAAAACCATTCTTCTTGAGTTACTTCATATTTACCGATATAAAAATTATCAATATCTTTTTCTTTATCTCCTTTTATAAAGACAAGTTTTAGATTTAGTTTTTTTTGTTTTTTTAGTATGGAATCAGTTTTATTTAATTTTCGTTTTATTGCATTTGATAAAATTTCAAAGGGGTTTTTGTTGAAAGAATCATAAGGAAAAATACTTAGATTAATCAGCAAAAAAAGAAGCGTAACAATCAATTTTTTCCAAAAAGTCATTTTTATAAAAGAATACTTTTCAATTTTGCGATAATCATATCTATCCCAATACTATTAAATCCACCTTCTGGTAAAATTACATTTGCAAATCTTTTACTTGGTTCGACAAATTCAATATGCATTGGTCGAACAGTGTCTTCATATTGCTTCATTATAGATTCCAAAGATCTACCTCGTTCAACCATATCTCTTTTTATTCTTCGTAAAATACGAATATCAGAATCTGTATCCACAAAAATTTTTATATCCATTTCATCACGAAGTTTTTTATTCTCAAAAATGAGAATTCCTTCGACAACAATTACTTTTGATGGTTGACATAAATTTGTTTCTTCTTTTCTAATATGCTGAGTAAAATCATAAACTGGTATTTGGATAGAGTGACTCTTTTTTAATTCTCGAATATGATATATTAAAAGTTCATTATCAAAAGAATTAGGATGGTCATAATTATTTTTTGCTCTTTCATCAAAGGGAATATTGTCAAGTGAACGATAGTAAGCATCTTGAGAGATGATGTTGATATTTTGCTTGATTTCTTTTTGAATGGCTTTGGTAATTGTTGTTTTTCCCGATCCGGTTCCTCCGGCAATTCCAATAACTACAGGTCTATTCATTTTAATTCTCCTTTTTCAAAAATAGTAATTTCTATACCGTCTTCAATAGGTAAAGTCATACTTTGAAACATTTGATTATTTTTTACAGTTTTTAGATATTCAGTAACTGTCTTTTGATGAGAAGTTACATTATCTGCTAATATGAGGGCATTATTTGCAAGCTTTGGTAATAACTTTTGAAGGTAATTTATATAACCGATTTTTCCTGCATCGATAAAAACAAAATCAATTTCATCGGAAAGTTTTGGGATTATTTCTTCAGCTTTACCAAACAACATTTCAATATTGGTTCTTTCATTGAGATTCTTTTTTGCCATTTGAAATCTTTTTTCATCAACTTCAATTGTTTGTACTTTGCTATTAATTTTTTCAGCTGCCAAAGATAACCAAAAAGTAGAATAACCGTTTGAAGTTCCAATTTCAAGAATCTTACTTGGTTTTTTAATAAGAATTGTAAAATAGAGAAATTCAGCCGTTTTTTCTTCAATATTCCATAATCTTCTAATGGAATTTTTTTGTTCTTTGAATTCTAAAAGTTTATGATAATATCTCTCTTTTATTCTTTTCATAAAGAAACATTCTCTCCAGAAATATTTGTTATTGATCTCAGATTTTTTACATTATAGAAGTTTACATCTATTTAGTACTTGAACAAAGGGATAAAAGCCACTGATTGCACGGATTAGCACCGGATTTAAAACAATAAATTCTTATTCAAATCTTATTAATAATGGATAAAATAGAGAAAAAATTTAAACTCATCCTGATATTTGTAATTTCTCGCCATTTTTCGTCTATTATTTATTCTCTTAAATCCGCTTAACTCTGCGTAAATCCGTGGCTTATCCTTTTTCGTTCAGGTACTATTTAAAAAGTACATTTCCGTTCAGATACTATTAATAAATTATTTCATTTTCTTTGAAACAAGCTCCAAATGTGTGACATCTATTTTATGGCAAGATTTTTTTTCTATGAACACAAAATTCAGTTAG
>JAOZMQ010000184.1 GCA_029934195.1 Candidatus Cloacimonadota bacterium
ATTTGGTTTTGCAAAAGTAGATGAAGGAGATTTGGACAGTGATGATGATGATGATTTATTCTTATTGAATTTAGACTCTGAAAAGTATGGTATGCACAATATCATTCGTCGTTCAAATGGTGGAAAAGATTTAGAAATGTGGTTTATGCCTTATTATGTTTATAATATGGATGCTTTAACTATTGATGCTATGTTTGCTTATAATTACGGTAGTTTTGAAGAAGGAGATCTTACTAACGGTGGTATGGCACTTGCATTAAAAGCAAAATATGATATGGGTGTTAAATTAGCATTAGATTTTGTTTATGCAACAGGTGATGATGGTGAAGATGCTGAATCTACTACAAAATTTAATCAGATTTCAGGATATTATATGAATGGTCTTGAAATATTTGGTAATGGTGCTCATGATGGCGTAACTGAAGGTGGCGGTAAAATTGGTAATGATGGAGATGGTTCAATGAATATCGTTCTTAGAGGTGATTATCCGCTTAAAGAAAATATGTGTGTTTATGGTGCTTTCGGTATGATTAATGCCATCGAAGGTGACGAAACAGCTCTCGGTATGGAATTTGATCTTGGAATGAAAATCAAAATCAAGGAACCTCTTAGTTTAACTGTTGTTGGTGCTTTTGCAGCTCCTGGTGATGGTTTAGGTGATGATCTTGATTCAGTTCATGAATTATCTACAGTTTTACAATATAAATTTTAATTCATATTAAATTAAAAAAAGCTTCATCGGTTTGATGAAGCTTTTTTTTTATCCTAATTTTATTTTAATCTAATAAATGAACAATTATTCCAGAACGAAGTTTTGGCTCAAACCAAGTTGATTTTGGAGGCATTACTTTTCCAGCATCTGCAATTGTCATTAATTCTTCAATTGAAGTAGCATGCATTGCAAAAGCAACAGCTTCACCTGCATCAACTCTTTTGCTCAATTCCTCAAGACCTCGAATTCCTCCAACAAAATCAATTCTTTCATCTTTACGAGGATCACCAATAGATAGAATCGGATGCAAAAGATTGTTCTGTAAAATTGCAACATCAAGAGAATTTACAGGGTCTTCGATTGGATAAGAATCTGCTTTTGCAGTAATTTTATACCAATTACCGTCAAAATACATTCCAAAATCATGTAAGGCTTCCGGTTTATATTCAGTGTTTTTTTGTTCAACTACAAATTTTTCTTCAACAGCTTTCAAGAAATCCTTTTTTGATAAACCATTAAGATCTTTTACAACACGATTATAATCCATAATATAAAGTTGGTTATGTGGGAAAATCACTGATAAAAAGTAATTATATTCTTCTTCACCTGTATGATTTGGATTTAATGCTCTTCTTTTTTGCCCAATTTTTGTTCCGGAAGCTGATCTGTGATGTCCATCAGCAACATAAAGAAAATCAATATCCGCAAAGATTTCTGTAATAGAAGTAATATCTTCTTCTTTTTCAATTAACCAGAATGTATGTTGGATTTGATCTTCAGAAGCAAAATCATAAACTGGTTGAGTTTTTGTGATTTCATCTACAAGTTTGTTCATATCATTTCTTGCTTTATAAGTAAGAAAAACAGGACCGGTATTTGCATTCAAAGTATCAACATGCTTGATTCTATCAGCTTCTTTATTTGCTCTTGTATGTTCGTGTTTTTTGATAATATCGTTTTCATAATCTTCGATTGATGCACATGCTACAAGACCAATTTGTTTAACATCTCCCATTATTTGTTGATATAAATATAAGTATGGTTTCTCATCTTGGATTAGAACTTTTTTTTCAATCAATCCATACAGATTTTCTTTTCCTTTTTGATATACTGCTTCATCATACAGATTAATTTCTTCCGGTAAATCTACTTCCGGTTTAACTACATGAAGAAAACTGAAAGGATTATTTGTAACTTCAATTCTTGCTTCAGCAGAATTTAATACATCATAAGGTGGTGATGCAACTTCTTTAACTTTGTCTATTGCCGGGCGAACGCCTTTAAATGCTTTAATTTTTGCCATTTTATTACTCCTTTGTATCTGTTTTTTGCTAATCAAATTTTCGTGGATTTTATGTCAATTTTTTTGAAATTTTTCATATTATTGGTCAAGATTAAAAAATTTCTTTTCTTTACAATATACTATTAATTAATTTTTGGTAAATAGTACCTGAATAAAAAAGGATAAGCCACGGATTTATGCAGAGTTACGCGGATTTAAGAGAATAAATAATAGACGAAAAATAGCGAGAAATTACAAATATTAGGATGATTTTTAAATTTTTCTCTATTTCATCCATTATTATTAAAATTTCAATAAGAATTTATTCTTTTAAATTCGGTGCTAATCCATGCAAGCATTGGCTTTTATCCTTTTCGTTCAGGTACTAAATAAGAATTAAAACGTTGAAGATCGTATGTGAAAATTGAAGGGGTACATTTATTGAAAAGAGTAAACATTAAAAATATTTTTAACAATGTTATGAGATTATTAAAAAAGACAAAAATTAGATTTCTTCTCATGATTTATCCTTCTAATATTAAGCTATCCGGTAAATGTGATATGTGTGGTAATTGTTGCCGGAGTTTAGCTCTTACTTTTGGAGGGAAATTTATTCGGAGCGAAAAAATTTTTCATTTTGCACAGAAATTTTTCCCGGAATATAGATACTTTAAAATCTTATATAAAGAAAATAATGGTGATCTTGTTTTTTATTGTACGAAAATAGGAGATAACAATAAATGTACAATTTATGATGAACGACCAATATTTTGTAGAGAATATCCAACACGAAGTATAATCAAATATTATGGTAGATTTCCAGAAAATTGTGGTTATAAGGTCACGGCAATTGTTGATTTTAAAAAAATGTTAGAATATAAAAAAACCATCACCAAAAGTGATGGTCAAAATTCTATTAAGCGATTTTAAGGTTTGCTTTTTTCTTATGAAATATTGTTGCTGCTCGTATTTCAATTTTTAATTCTTCGATACTTTTCCCAATAAAATTAATTTCGTATTTTTTTGCAATCTGTAAAATTTCTTTATAAACTGAGCTTGCAATTCCAGTTATCTCATCGAGATAATCATGTTTATCCAATTCATTTCCATAACAATCAATAATATGAATATTTGGATTTTTTTTCGTAAGCAATAAAGCAATTTTACTTTCTACCAACAAAACATATTCACGTAAAAAGAGAAACGAAAGCATTCCGTTGCCTCTTTCTGAAAAGAAATTTTTCAATTCATATCCAGAAAGTGTTTCAACCATCTGATTCCTTTCAGATGAATTAAATGTGTATGAAATTCTATATGTTGAATTCATTTAATCCTCCGTTTCAATCAATAATTTATATTTCAAATAATTAGCCTTTTATAAGAAATATCTCTCGTAATAAATAACAAAATTAGTAAAAGCAATGCTTATGCCAATATGTTAATCTGAGAGCTAATAAACTGAGAATAAACGAGATAAAGAGTGCTTAATGAAAAAAAAAGATTAATCAATAAAGAACACTTTTATTAAAGATAGAAAAATATTTCTGGAATATTTATTTGTTGGAAAAAATTTCCTTTAGAAACAATTACAGTCTTTCAATTGTCTTATCAGTTCTTTTTGATTCAATCTACAAAAAAAGAAATTAAATTGACGAATAGTATTATTTTTTCAATTTGGTTTTTGGTGTCTATCTAAAGAGTATTTAGAATTTACGATTCGATAAAATCAAGTATGAAGATGGTTGGAAAAGTTTTTTTGCATCTTGTTTTCTTTAGTAACAATTTAGATTTAGAAAAGGAGAAAAATGAGAAAAATTGTATTTTTAGTATTAGTAATTATGTATAATAATTTATTTTCGTTAAGCTCGAATAGTAAAGAAAAAAAGCAAAATTTGAGTGAAAATAGAAAAGAAAATTATGAAAACATACTTGAGATAGCAGAGAATTTAAAAAAAATAAATCCTCCAAAATGTCTTAATCTTCTTGATGAAGTGATACTAAAACTAAGTAAAGATAAGGAAAACTACTTATTAGCAAAAGCATATTTATTAGTAACAGAAACATATCTAATTATTCCCGAGTATGACAATGTTGATAAATATATAAAAAAAACAAATACAATTTCAATTGAAAATAATTATATTGATCTTTTAGCTAAGAATAATAAACTTAAAGGTGATTTATTTTATGATAAATCTGAGTATGAAAAAGCAATGTTCAGTTATCTTGAAGCATTGAACTTGTATGAAAAAATTGGTGATAGGGCTGGAATGGGACCTTGTTGTACAAATATTGGAATTATAAAAACTTTTTTTGGGGAAAAGGAAGAATCAGCCAAGTATTTTAATAAATCAATAGAAATTTATGCTGGGGACAGAGATTCTATAAATATAATTTATCCTTATCTTGGATTAGGAAACTTATTTTTGTACTATAATGAAGTAGATAAAGCTCTTGATTATTATCACAGAATTTACAATATTGCCCAAAATAATGATGAAGTTGATCAAATCGAAGTTCTTAATAATATGGGTTCTGCTTATATAGATAAAGGGGAATTATTAAAAGCAATAACTTATTTTCATAAATGTCTCGTAATTTGTACAAAATTTGATGATAAAAACACTATTGCTTCAACAAATTTTTCTATTGGAAATGTGTACTTTAAAATGGGATTATATGAGAAAGCAGTTAAATATTACCAGAAATCTTTGGAGATACAGATTCAAACTAAGGATGAATATGGAATTTTACTATCAAAATTGAATATTGGTTTGGTGTCGCTAAAGGGAGCTAATTCAGATGTAAACTTGGAATATTTAGATGATGTTATTAAATTATCAAATCAAATGGATATCCATCATGCTAAGTCTAACGTTTATAGTAATTTATCAGATTATTATCTAAGAATAGGCGAACTTGACAAGGCAATATCTTATGCTGATTCTTGCCAAGAAATTTCTGAAAAATTATCAAATTCCTCAGAGATAATTACATCGTTTCTCTTAAAATCACAGATTTTTGAAAAATCAGATGATTATGAAGAAGCATATAAATGGTGTAATTTAGCCCTGAAAGAAAGTTATAAAACTAATGATGATGAGAATATTTGTATAGCAAATATTGCTGCTGCCAGACTCTTTATAAATGAAGATAAATTGAGTGAAGCAGAAAAAAATCTTAACAGGATCCAAGACAGAATAGTAAAAATATCTGATGATGAATTATATTTATCAGTATATAAATTGTTTTCAGAGATATATGAAAAGAAAAATCAAAAAGATCTTGCAATTTATTATCTGAAAAAATACACTGATAAATCAGATAGTCTCAGAATTAAAAAAAATCAGGATGAACTTGCAAGTCTCAGATATGACAACCAACTCGATAAAAAAATTTCTGAAGTAAATGTTCAAAGACATGGTGTGATTGATTTAGAAAATGATATTTCTCAAACTGAAAAAAAAAATATCATTCTAATATTGTTTCTTTTATTATTATTAATGATAATCCTGTTAATAATTTTCCTTTACAAATCTAAAAAAAATGCCGAAAAGAGGGCAAGTCATTTATTGAGTACAATTTTACCACAGCATACGTTTAGTGAAATGAAAGAATTAGGTGTAACAAAACCTTCACAATTTAGAAATGCAACTATATGTTGTATTGATATTGTAGATTTTACCAAAACTTCTTCATCCATTTCTTCAACTTTATTGTTAAAAGAGATAAATGAAATCTTTTCTGAGTTTGACAAAATTTTTTCAAAACATGGATGTGATCGTGTAAAAACTTCAGGAGATGAATATATTGCGATTTCAGGTTCTCCAGAGAAAATCCCCGATATTTCTGAACAAATTATTGGTGAAAAGAGAAATCTTGATGATTATGCCAAAAATATAATTATTGCCTGCAATGAAGTCATTAATTATCTGAAAAAGAGAAATATAGAATCTTCATTAAAATGGGAACTTAGGATTGGAGTTAATTCTGGAGACATAATTGGAGCAATTATTGGGATAAAAAAAATTGTGTATGATGTTTTTGGAGAAACAGTTGAACTTGCATCAATGATTGAATCAGGTGCAAAAAAAATGCAGGTAACAATTTCTCAATCTACTTATGAATTAGTCAAAAATTCATTTGATTTAGATTTTTATAATTCAATAACCTTTAAAAAAAGAAGAATTAATTTGTATTATGTTATAGATGATTAGAAATTATTTATTTCTTTCTTTTTAGTAGCGACATTCGAAAAGAAGCTTTAGCAAGAATTAGTTTCTGTTCAAATTCTATTTAGTATCTGAACGAAAAAGAATTTTTAACCATGAAGAACAGAAGTTCATA
>JAOZMQ010000010.1 GCA_029934195.1 Candidatus Cloacimonadota bacterium
TAAGATATCACTTGATGGACATGAAACTACTCATAAAATGTTGATGCTAAAATAAGTTAAATTACTTTTCCGCTCATTAATTGAGAAGAAATAATATTAATGAGCGGAATTTTATCTCCTTACAACTCGAAACTACAAATTGCATACCAAAACCATTTACAACTAAAATTAGACAAATTAGAGTATAGATCATAATGCTTCCAAAAAGTTATTTCTAAGAAATGAAATTATTTATTTACACAAAAATGTAGTTTCATTAATTGGAAAACTAAAAAAATAATTCGAGTCGCAAAGACGATAGAACTGTAACTTGAAGATTTTCAGGAAAATAGAAAGCTCCACAAAGAGGTGAAAATGAATATACAAATATTTGGATTTAAGAAATGTTCAGACACCAGAAAAGCAGAACGTTTTTTTAAAGAGAGAAAAATTAAATTCCAACTCGTAAATCTTTCTGAAAAAGGAATGAGTAAAGGAGAATTAACAAAAGTTGCTGCCGTTATTGGCATTAAAAACCTGATTAATATTGAATCGAAACAATATGAAAAAAGAAATTTAAAGTACATTCGGCATGATATTCAAACAGTTCTTTTGGAAGATTCTTTACTTTTTAAAACTCCTATTGTTAGAAATGGCAGTAGATCGACTGTCGGTTATCAACCGGAAATATGGAAATCTTGGATATCGGAAGAAAAATAGATTGGCATTATTTATTCAAATCAAGGAATCATTAATCGTAAAATTTTTTATCTGGATTTTATTTTTTTCAATAAACAGTTTTCTTTATGGATTCAACTATTTTTCTCCAATTATAAAATCAGAATATATTCATTTTTCGGAATTTGATCAAGAATTCAATCTCAAATTTAAGAACATAATTATAAATTCAGAAGTGGTACAAAAGGATTCCATCTCTTTTATCAGAGGCAAAAACTATACTATAAATTATGAGAAAGGAATTTTTATTTATAAAGATTTTCCTGAAAATTTAGATTCAGTTGAGATTGAATATTTAATCTATCCGGAAAAACTTTTAACAAGATTTTCTTATTATGAAGAACAAGAATATAATAATGAAAGAGAGCTAAAGAGCTTAAAACAAAGGAATCAAAGCATTTGGGAATTCCAAAATAATCCCAAGCTCAATATTGCAGGAAGTAAAAGTGTTGCTGTTTCATTTAGCAATAATGAAGAAATCGGAGTCGATCAATCTCTTTTTCTTAAATTAGATGGAGAAATTTCTCCGAATGTTTTTATTGAAGCACAACTTAATGATAGTCAATCACCAATAACTCCTGAAGGTAATTCTCGTGAATTAAGTAGCCTTGATCAAATTTACTTGAAATTGTATGGAAATCAATATGAAGTAGCTTTTGGTGATTTGGATTTTGAGATAAATGACACAAAATTGATAAATTATAATCCATTGTATGAAGGTTTACGAGTTTCTTGGTTTGGAAAAAATGAATACAAAGCAGCAATGGCAATTTCAAAAGGTAAAAATTCCAGCTATGAATTTTCCGGAGAAGATGGGAAACAGGGTCCTTATTATTTGTATCTCGGCAATAATTTGGAATCTATTCAAATTATTGCAGGATCCGAATCTATATTTTTAAATGGTGTTATTTTGCAACGCGGAAATGATTATTCAATAGATTATTCAGAAGGAAGTATTACTTTTAAGAATAAATATTTTGTTGGAACAAACTCAAAAATTAGAGCTGAATTTCAATATACCGATGAATTTTATCGTAATAATATGTATTTGAGTGCTAATAAAATAAAGCTGACAGATAAAATTTCTATAGCGAGCAACTTAATTTTTCGGAAAGATGACAAAGAAAATCCACTGCAAAATGATTTTTCTGAAGCAGATATTGATATTCTAAAATCAAGTGGCGATAATTCTATTTGGAGCGATGGTGTTACGGAAACAGAAATCGGAAGCGGTAATTATGTAAAAATTGACAGTGACGAAGAAATATATTATGAATATGTAGGTTTTGATTCAACTGGTAATTATCTTCTTCATTTTGAATATGTTGGAGCTGGAAGAGGCTCATATTCTCATAATGATTCTGACCCATACGGAAAATTCATTTATAGCGGAGATTTTTAGGAGATTGGCTTCCACAAGAAGAATTGAAAGCACCGGAGGAAATAGCTAATTATGATGTAAATTTGATTTATTTATCTGATAATTTTTATCTGAAAACAGAAGGATTATTTTCTGAATATGATAAAAATACATTTTCTTCAAAAAATGATAACGATAATTCAGCATATTCTACTTTCAGCGAGTTTAAATATTATCCAGATTTTGATAAAATAAAACTGGAATTAAAAATTAATGCTTACTCAAAAAGTGAAAATCTAATAACTTTTAGTGATTTTAAAGATGATTTCACTGATTTTAGGATTGCTGATTTTGCGGAGAATGATTCTTTACAATCATTGCAACTTTTTGGTCAATTTAAACTAAACTTCAAGAATTATATAATTCCTGAAATCAAAATTTTCAATAAAGAAATAAATAATTTTTCTAATTTTAAAGGTATTTCTTATAATACTGTTTTCAAGCAAAAGTACTATTTACCGCAATTGAAATTGATGTATCAAAAATGGGAACAATCTTATGAAGAGTTTTTTATTGAACAGGCAAAATTTGATGATTATTTTTTGAGCTTTGAATACCGACTGTACAAATTTCTATTGAAAGGAAATTATCAGAATACAATATTTGAAGAGGAATTTCAAAATATTCAGATTGATACTCAAATGGATAAGCTTGGAAAGAAAAATGTTAAGAGAAAAATATCTTGGGAAACAGAAAATTGGAGTAATAAATATGTTAGATTTTTCTATAATCAAGAGACTGAATTTAACAAATTAAAAAGTTGGGAAAAAATCAGTCTTACTGATACTTATGGCTCTGAAATGTTTTCAACAGGGAAAAATCACACCTACAAAATTTTGTACTCGCAACTAAAAACTTTTAACAGCGATGTGGAAGTCACGGATACAAAGTTTGATATGGCTGAATTGATTTTCAGAAACGAGTTTTTGAAAGATGGTCTCGTCTCTAATGCACATTATGAATTGAAAAATCTTGAATTTTATCCGCGTTTGAGAGAACTATTTTATGTTGGAGAATCTGTTGGAAATTATGATAGTACCGGAGTTTTTCTTGAAGAAGGTGGTTTTGATTGGTTATACTTGAATGTTGGTGAGCCAGAATTATCAATTGATGTTAACATGGATATTTCTCTTTATTTTACTCCTTCAAAATTCTTAAAGAAAGATAAAAAAATCTTTGGTATGAATTTGAATTATTTACGAAAATTGGAAACAGAAACCTATTATCAAATATCTGAAAATTCAAATTCTAATAAAAAAAAGGAAATTTATACTTTGAATCCGAATTATATTTTGAATGAAAATACTACCATTTATGGAAAAAAAGTTTATCGACAAACTTTGTGGTATGATTTAATTCATCGAAAAATGTCTTTAAAAGCTGAATACCAAATGGAAAAAAATCTTGATAATAGATACCAAAATAGTGATTGGCGTTATGTTGATTTTTATAAAATTTCTGGTCGCTATAATGTTCTGAAAATTCATTCAATTGAAGCCGGTTATTCTTATGAAATTGAAGAGGAATCTTTGTATAAATCTTCCATAAAATCAGATGAATATTATGGAGAAATCAGAACAAGATTCAACAGAAACTTAATACTAAACCATAATTTTTTGTTAACTTTGGAAAATGGAAATAATGAGGTAAATAAAGACAATTATAATATTAAAAGTTATGAGTTCAAAGAAATTGCTACAATTTTCATTAAAAGAAAGTATCGTATTTTTGCAAAAGTTACTTTCCGAAGAAACAATAGAACCGGATCGGAATATTTGAATTTCCTACCTGATAAACGAAACGGAAATATTCTTTTATGGAATTTGAATCTCGATTATAAAATGAATGAATTTATGAAATCCACTCTTACATATTCCGGTGATTTATATCCCAAAGAAAAAGCAACGCATAAAATAACTTTGGAATTGAGAGCTGAATTTTAATTATTAATAACATCAGAACATCTGACTCATAACTCTTTTTTTGCTAATTCTATAAATAGATGGTAGTTACAAAATTTCGCAATTTCTTTTTTAAGATTTTAATGTGACCTAATAATTTAATCAACAATTTGCCTTTGTGCTCTTTCCTTTGCGACTTTGCGAAGAAAGAATTTCTTTTTACGGAGAGTAAAATGTGTACATTTTTTTAATCAGTACATTTCTGGAGAACGAGTACGATTCTGGAGAACGAGTACGATTCTGGAGAAAAGAAATTAAAATTCTTCATTTGTTTGTGTTTACGATAAATCAAACAAAAGATTATTTTAAAAACTGGTATCATTTTAAAATTTATGAGACCAAGTTTTCTGAGGTTAGATGTTCTGAATGCAAGTTCTATACATTATTTAGAATTCAGCCACTGATTATACAAGATTATATAGACAAAATTAATCACTAAAAAAAAATGATTACAAGATGATACAATAGAACAATTTCAAGTCAAACTATTGTAAATTTATTTCCAATAAAAGAGGAAAAATGGAAGAATTATTATTATCAGCAATGAAAAAAATCATTGAAAAATGTTACCATCATAATTTGACTTTAAATGATGAAAAAGAAATTAATTATGGAGTACAATTGAAATTTTCGAGAGGAGAACTTGAAATCCCACTCAATATCTATTTTTCAAAAAAAAAAGGGGTTTCTTATGTCATTGGTGGCTCTCCCAAAAATCTTCTTCGTTGGGAGATGGAACAAATTGTAAGTAGCAAACAAACAATTGCTACACATAAAAAATCAATGCATAATTGGAAAATGTGGGCTGGTTCTGATGAATCCGGTAAAGGTGATTTTTTTGGTGCTTTAGTCACAGCTTCTTTTATTATGACAGAAAAAATTCAAAAGGATATATCAACTTGGGGAATTCAGGATTCCAAGAAAATTAAAGACTCAGATATTATAAAATTAGCAAAACGTCTTTACAAAAATTATCGTTCTCATATTGAAGTTTTAGTTCTAAGACCTCAAAAATATAATGAATTGTACAAAAAATTCCGAGAAAAAAATAAAAAATTAAATGCACTTTTAGCTTGGATGCACACAAGAATAATTCTTAATTTAAAAGAGAAACATAATTTTGAAGGAGCTGTTGTTGATAAATTTTCAAGTGATTCCAATCTCATTAGTTCATTAAAAGATTTTAAGGAAATAAAACTTGTTCATAGAATTAAAGCCGAAGAAGATTCAGCGGTTGCTTGTGCATCAATTATAGCGAGATACCACTTCCTTCAAAGTATTGATGAGCTTTCAGAAAAGTACGGGATAAAATTTCCCAAAGGTGCATCTAAAAAAGTAATATCACAAGGTAAAATATTTGCAGAAAAGTTTTCATTAGAAAGATTGAATGAAGTTGCAAAAATACATTTCGTTACTTATGAAAAAATTGAGGCTACATTGAATAAAAAGGAGATCAAATGATTATTGTAACAGGTGGTGCCGGTTTTATTGGAAGCTGTATTGTTTCCAAATTAAATCAAGAAGGAATAGATGATATTTTAATAGTTGATAATTTGGGGAAGAGTGACAAATGGAAAAATCTTGTTAATAAGAAATATTCAGATTTCATTCATAAATCGGATTTTCTTAAATTACTTTTTTCTAGAAAAATTGAGGGAAAAATCGAAAGTATTATTCATATGGGAGCTTGCTCATCTACAACAGAAAAAGATGCAGATTATTTAATGGAAAATAATTTCCATTTTACAAAAAAATTAGCAGATTATTGTATAGAATATGAAATTCGCTTCATATATGCAAGTAGTGCTTCAACTTACGGAAATGGTTTAAAAGGTTTTTCTGATGATGTAAATAAAATTCCTTCTCTTGTTCCTGAACATATCTATGGTTATTCCAAACAAATAATGGATCAATGGGTATTACAAACCAATAATATCAATGAGATTTGTGGGTTGAAATTCTTCAATGTTTTTGGACCAAATGAATATCATAAAGATTTTATGAAAAGTGTTGTTTATAAAGCATATCATACAATAAAAGAAACCGGGAAATTTAATTTATTCAAATCATATAAAAAAGAATTTGCAGATGGTCAACAACAACGGGATTTCGTTTATGTAAAAGATGTTGTTGATATTATCTGGTGGCTATTAAATAATAAAGAAGTAAATGGAATTTATAACATTGGTACCGGAAAAGCAAGAAGTTGGATTGATTTGGTTACAGCTGTTTTTCAAGCAATGAATCTTAAACCGGAAATCGAGTTTATTGAAATGCCTGATGAATTGAAAGATCGATATCAATATTTTACACAAGCCGAAATGACAAAACTCTCCAATACCGGTTGTCCTTTAAATTTCCATTCTTTGGAAGAGGCAGTTAAAGATTATGTTGTTGAATATCTTGCAAAAGATGATTTAATTTTTTAAATAAATTTATAAAAGAGGAAAATTGAAAACAATTGTTTTAGAAAAGATGCCGGATTTATTTTGGGAAAAAATTGCGGAAAACAGATGGGAAAAGTATTTCTTTACTCCCAAAAATGAAATGACTTCTTATGATAAAATTGAGATTGTAATAATTCGGACAAGAGTAATTTTCCATAAAGAATTGTTTGAAAAATTTCCAAAACTAAAAATGATTATCCGAGCTGGTACTGGATTTGATAATATTGATATTGAAGAAGGATTTAAACGAGGAATCATTATTTGTAATACGCCTGAAGCAAATGCTCCTGCAGCTTTTGAACAAACAATCTCATACATTTTTGCTTTGATAAAACAGCAACCGATAATGAATTCTAATCTCCTAAATCATCTTTGGAAAAATGGATTAAAAATGAATTTAGAAATTGAAGATCTAAGGATTCTAATTGTAGGAGTCGGGAGAATCGGGAAACGAGTGGCAAATGCAATGAAATTACTTGGAGCAAAAGTAAAAGGAGTCGATCCATATTTATCAGAAGCAGAAATTCAAGAGTCAAAGATTGATTTTATTGATTATGAAAGTGGATTAAAATGGTGCAATCTTTTGACCTTTCACTGTCCTTTAACTTTTGAGACTAAAAATTATTTTAACATGAAGTCATTTGATTTACTTTCTAATCCGATTTTTATAGTTAATTGTGCTCGTGGCTTAATTGTAAATGAAATGGCATTAAATTATGGATTGAGAAACAATCTTCTTTTGGGAGTTGCTCTTGATGTTTTTGAACAAGAACCAAATCCAAAAATCACATTTCAACAAAACAAAAATGTGATTCTATCGCCACATATTGGAGCTTATACAAAGAAATCAAAAAATCGAATGGCATTAGAAACTTTATTTGTTTGGTCACAATTTGTTTTTAAAAAAGTAATTATAAGAGGCTCTGTTCCAAAAAGACAAAAGCAGATTGCGATATGTAGAACAATCTGCCAGATTGTTTATTAAATTTCTCAACCTGTTAAAATCTTCTTAGAAAATTACTAAAACTTGTAACCGTAAGCTATTTATATGATTAGCGGGAAAAGAGAATTATGAGGTCAGAAATTCTGAACTTCATATTTTTCTTTTCTATTCAAAATTGTTTGTTTTGTTCAATTGTTCGTTTCATATTCTTCAAGATGCAATTTATATAGTTTTGCTTCGGAATCACTTACAAGATAAAAAACATTAGTGTCTGAAACAAAAACAATTCCCTCTACTTTTGGAATGTTGAGAGAATACTGTTCTCGAATACCATTTGTAATATCCCAAAGATAGAGTTTTTCAGACGCATCACTAATAATCCAAAAACCATCTCGCGAACTATCATACCAAATACCGGAATAATCGGAGGCAAATGTCAACTCAATCTCTGTGGAAATAGTAAAATCAGAATTAATTTTGTAAAATTTTCCGGGATTTTTCTCCTTTAAAAGATAAATATTACCCGAACTATCTAAACATATTCCCTCTAATCCGGAATTTGAACTCTCTTGAGAAATTGGTAATTCAATTCTTTTTATCTCTTTACCTTGCAAGGAAATATTTATTATCTCAGATGTTTTTTCATCAACGATCCATAATGTATTTGTAATAATATCATAAGAAATTCCTTCAAAATCATTTCCATCAATAACAAAAGTTTGCAGGGTTAAACCTTCTAAGTTGATATTATAAATCCTATTTGCAGGCGAGTCATTAACCACCCATAAAGTTTGTGAAATTGGACAATAAGTTAAGCCCGAAGGTTCTGAAAAATCTAATTTGATCTCACTGTCCAAAACTAAATGATATTGGCTTATGGATTCTGTAATTTTTTCATCCATACTGCAGGAGATAATAACGAATAAAACGAATAAGGAATATTTTAATATTTTCTTCATAATAACCTCAATTCTTAGTCTCATTGTCTTAAAATTTAGTCATTACAAAAAAATCCAAAAAGAAATAAATTGGATCAATTTTGTACGGTATTCCTTAAATTCAATAAGATTTTCTCCGGATTTCTTGATTGTAATTGTGGTGTTTGTTCTCTATCATTTTGTGATGCAGTTTCCTCAACTCTTGCTTTTACATATAAATAAATCTCATTCATACTTATAATGCTATCTTTATTAAAATCAGCATGACTTTGAAATCCTTTCATCAGAAAATATGTAAAAAGTCCATGAAGTTTGTTTGGATATGCTGATGAAACTTGAGTACTTGTAGTTGCAGAAAATATAGTAATATTCTCTCTAAAAGGTGTTTCAATATCGATATAAACTGGTCTGATATTCTTCACTAAAAGATTATTTTCTCTATCTGTTCCAGAAAAACAAGTGTCAAGAAATAGAATTACATCCTCTGCCTTCAGATTTTCCAAATTGTCTAATAATTTACTATAAGAATATCCTGTTTGAGCTGGATAATTTGGATCGCCATCATAAGGGATTAAATAAGTATCATTCCCCTGTATAGAAGGAATTCCGTGTCCGGCATAATAAATCAGTACTTTTGTCTCTGGAGTAACACGTTTATCTAACCATCCACCATTTGAAAAAACTTTATTGAATTCACCTTGTGTTACTTCACTATCAACCTTGAAATATAATTTATTTCCCGGTACTCCAAAAGTTTTAAGAAAATATTCTTTAATAAATGCAGCATCTCTATGAGCAAAAGTAACTTTGGACACATTTCTATATTCTTCAATTCCAAAAACAACAGCAAGTAAATTTTGATTTTTTTCTTCAATTTCAGGAATATTTTTCTCCACATCTACAGTAAGTTCTTTTGCTTTAGATGAAAAAGAATTTTCATCAAGACCAACAATTACAGTCCTTTGAATCTTCTTTGCCCAATCACTTTTCTGTATTGGAATTCTTTGATTTTCAATATCAGTAAAACCATATTTATCTGTAATATTCAAATATAAAGGAATTTTTTCCAGTGTTCGATCATTCACAAAGAATTCAATATGTATATCATTTGTTTCATTTGGGTAAAATTTTGAAATCTTTGTCGTTGCCGGATATTTTCTTGTAAAAAAGACATCTTCTCTATTATCAAATTCCGTAATAATATCAATCCCGGTTCCTTGTCCTCTATTTCCAAGTCTAATAGTTAAATCAATCATTTCACCGGATTCTATTTTCCCATTTCCATTACCGTCAACTACTCCAAAATCATTTATGAAAATCTCCGGTTTGTTAAATTCTTTTGTAGAAAATTCAATTTCAACAGGAGGTGGAGAGAAACCGTTTGCTTCGACAAAATCTAATTTTATAATATGTTTTTTGCTTTTTATATTTATTGAAGATTGGATTGGAATTGTAACTGTTTTTTTACAATCAGGATTTATTTTCCCTATTTGGATATTGTTATAGATCAAACCATCAATAAAATTAGGTTTCATTTCTATATCTAATCCATAAGATGCTCCTTTACCAGAATTCGCTATTGTTATTATTATAGATGCTGTCTCAAGTGCATCAAGATATCTGTTTCCGGAAGGCTCACTAAATTCTACCGAAGTAATTAAAAAAGGAGGATCTTGAATTTCCTTATAATTTTTTAGAGACATTTCAGGTTTCAATAAAGTCCTCATCCAATAAACATTGTTCTTAGTAGCAATTGCAATATATTGACCAAGTTCAGAGAATCTTACTTGTGTAGCTTTTATATCTAAATTCCAAACGTTCAAATAATTTTTCAAAGAATAGATCTCAATTTTGTCGCCACCAACAATGAAATATTGCCCATCTTTACTAAAATCAACAGAGTTTACATTGTAACGAAATGAAATTTTGTGTTCAATTATACCAGATTCGAGATTAAAGAGTCTGACAATATTATCTTCACTTACTGTAATTAATTGTGTATTATCAATATTAAAAGCAGAATCTTTAACCTTACTTCTCACAAACAATTTTTTCTCTTTATCATTAAGAAGGTCATATAATCTTGCAGTATCACTGCCAACAAGCAAAAAACGTCCATCCGAGCTAAAATTCATTTCACTCACCGCTTTAGTATATGAGAAAGATTTTATCTTCTTAAATTTCGGTAATTGAAATATGGTCAAATTGTTATTTATATCAGCAACTAAAATAAATTTTTCGTCCGGACTAAAAATAATATCTGTAATTTCTTTTTTAAAATTATATTCACGAACCGGCTTAAAATTCTTTCTAAAAACTTGCAAACCATTTCTTGAATTTGAACTTGCTAAATAATTATGCAGATTTGAGAATGACAAAATTGAGCTATTCACGTTTAAGTTAATTAATTTTTCTTGTTTTGTATCAAATATTTGTGTAATAAAATTATCTCTACTAATTGCAATATATGCTCCATCGTTTGATAATGAAATTGGTGCATTTCCTTCAAAATCTCTAATCAAAAGAAATTCTTTTTCAAATTGAATACCAGTAAAAGGCTCAATGACATAAATTTTTGTAAGCTTTATACTATTGTCCGGATCTATGGTAAGAATCCCTTTAATATTGATAGATTCTTTATGCGAAATTAATTTTTTAGCTTTCTCAGCACTAATTGGAATAGAAAATTGATATGTTTCTCGTGCATATTTTTTATGCTTAATTGTAATCCAATATTCTTCTTTTGAAATATTATATTTATCAAATCTAATTGAAATATCAGAAGTTTCAAAAGTCTTTGTCCTCAATTTTACCAATTTCTGTTTTAAATTTCCCAAAATATTGATTTTTAATTTATGAATTTCTTCCATACAGAGAGTTCTTCTTTTAAAGAAATCATCATTGGATTCAAATTTTTTTTGTGAATGAAAAAGAGGATCTTTTTGTTCGAGAAAACGAATAGTTTTATGGTATTCTTTTAATTTACTTTTTAAAAGCTTTTCGCTTTTTTTTATCTCTTTTAAATTCTTTTTTATTGGATTTGCATACAATCCGAAAGAAAATAAAATCAGTATAATTAAAGCAATTATTCTTTTTTTCATTGAAGCCTCATTTTTTCGATAAATTAAGGTTTGGGAAATGACAATTCTATCTTTTAGGTCAATATTGATTGATTTTTATATTTATCAAGTAAGGTCTTATCAAAATTTGTTTGACTTAACAGATATTTTTCATAACTTTGATTTTCAATTTGATTAATCAAAACATCCTTTGTCCAGCAAAATTTTTTTATCATCAAAATATAAAACTCTTTTTGCAAATCATCTTTACATTTATTGATTATTACTATGTTTTTCGACCAACTAATTTCTCTATCCAACGGTTGGAGTTTTTCATAAAACCTCTAACGCTTAAATTCTCCAACCAATTAAATAGTACCTGCAAAAAAGGATAAGCTACGGATTTACGCAGAGTTACGCTGGTTTAAGAGAATAAATACTAAACAAAAAAAAACCTCGAATTTAATCGAGGCTTTAATCAAATTCTTGTGAATTTATTTGATATTAGCTTTTTTCCATTCAATGAATTCAGCTTTAGAAGATGGAGTAGTTATCTTACCCGAAATAATCTGTTCTTTAATTTTTGCAACTTCATCTAAAATTGATTGCGGAACATGATTTTTTGTAGTAGGTGCAATATCAACACCACCGTCTTTAAGAGAATATGTTAATGTTTTTCCACCATCAAAGTTACCGTTTTTAAGTTTCTTAGAAACATCATAAATTGCATTATCAACACGTTTCATTGCTGATGTTAAAACATTCTTTGGTGCTAAATCACTTTGATCTCTATCGACACCGATAGCCCAAAGATTTTTTTCTTTTGCAGCTTCAATTACACCATCACCTGCACCACCGGCAGCTTGAAAAACAATATCAGCACCATTTTTGTACATTTGATTTGCTATAGCTTTACCTGTGGCAGCATTAGTAAATGATTCAGCATATTGCTCGAAAATTTTTGTTTTAGGATTAGCAAATAAAACACCAGCATCAAAACCATATTGGAATCTGTGAATTACCGGAACATCCATTCCACCAACAAACCCAATTTTACCTGTTTTGGACATTTTACCTGCAATATAGCCAACTAAGAAACTAGCTTCTTGCTCTTTAAAAAGAACGCCTATTGTATTTGCAGGGGTTTTGTCACCGTAACTATAATCGATAATAGCGTATTTTTGCTCTGGATTTTGTTTAGCAGCTTCAAGCACTCTATCTGCCATTTTGAATCCAATACCCCAGATTAAATCATTATTAGAATCATATAATGTTTCTAAATTTGGCATATAATCTGCATCTTGTTTAGATTCAATATAGCTGACATCAATTCCTAAATCTTTTTTTGCTCTGGAAAGTCCTTCCCAAGCAGATTGATTAAAAGACTGATCATTTACTCCACCAACATCTGTAACAAGAGAGATTTTGTATGCTTTAACAGAATCTTCTTTTTTTTCAACTTCAGCTTTTTTACCACAACTGATTAACATAAATGATAGCATAAGAGATATCATTACAACAACAAAAAATGATTTTTTCATTTTTACTCCTTTTTTAGATTATTAATGTTTTTGTTCTTTTTCATAAGGAATACCATCTGCTGCCGGAGCAACCGATTTCCCTACGAAAATAACTAAAACTATTAAAGTTAAAATATATGGCAACATATTTAATAATTGTGATGATATGTGAAAATCAAATTGACCTACAAAGATTACTAAACCTTGTGCTAATCCAAATAGAAGACAAGCAAACATTGTCTCTATCGGTTTCCATTTACCAAAAATCATTGCAGCTAACGCAATGAATCCCTGTCCAGAAACAAGAGTCGGTCTAAAATTTGAAACAACTGAAATACTGAGAGTTGCACCACCGAGACCAGCTAAAAATCCAGAAGAAATAACCGCAAAATAACGGATTCTGAAAACATTGATTCCTAATGTATCTGCAGCTGCCGGATGTTCACCAACAGATTTTAATCTTAGTCCGAAAACTGTTTTCTTTAAAAGATACCAAATGATAAATACAAGAATAAAAGCAATGTATGATGTAGCATATTGATTATCAAAAACATAATAAAGAAAAGAATCATTTGGAAAAATTCCATGTAACAATCGTGGAATTTTATTATCTAAATCAATGGATCTTGTTGTAGTAGCTCCATTGAAAAAAATTCTACTGAGAAAAAGAGCAACACCCGGTCCTAAAAAATTAATTGCAATCCCAGAAACAACTTGATTTGCTGAAAACGTTACCGATGCTACTGCATGTAAAAGACCAAAAAAAGCTCCACCAAGCCCACCAGAGACAAAAGCTAACCAAGGATTGCCGGAATAATAGCCTACAGTTGCGGCAATAAATGCACCAATTACCATCATTCCTTCCAGCCCAATATTTACCACTCCGGATTTTTCTGATATTACTCCTCCTAAAGCAGTAAAAATTAAAGGAGTAGAATACATCAAAGTTACCCCAATTATTAACGCTAAATTATTGAGCATTATCACCTCTTTTTTTATTTTTTTTAAGAATTTTATTTAACGAAATTTTAATAATATTTGGCATTGAAATAAAAAAGACAATAGTTCCAATCATAATACTAATTATTTCTGAAGGAGCTCCCATAAAAGGCTGGATTTTTGTGCCTCCATATTTTAATGCTCCAAATAAAAATCCCGCCCAAATAGTCCCAAAAGCTGCATTATTTCCAATTAATGCAACAGCAATTCCGTCAAATCCATAACCTTCCATTGCCGATAAAATTGTGATGTTGTGAGAAACTCCCATCACATGTAACCCACCTGCTAACCCAGCTAAACTCCCAGAGATAAACATTGAGATTATCGTATATTTTTCGATATTTATACCACCGTATCTTGCGGCTTCTTTATTAAATCCTACAGCTCTAAGTTTGTAACCAAGAGTTGTTTTGTTTAAAATTACCCAAACTAAAATTGCACAGAGGATTGCAATAAAAATTCCAAAATTTGCTGGGGTTCTTAAAATATCTTTAAGCAATTGATGATTTTTCAACCATTCAATTCCTTGATCTGTATGTTTCCAATTATCTAAAAATGTTATCTTTGCATTATCATAAATATATTTTGTTGCTTCACTGTTTGGTTTTGCAAAACCTTTAATACTAGTAAAATAATTCTGTAGATACAACGCAATCCAGTTTAACATAATAGTAGATATAACTTCGTGTATTCCATATTTAGATTTTAATAGACCTGCAATTGCTCCCCATAATCCTGAAAAAAATATTGCAATAAAAATAACAACCGGAATCAATAAAATTGCAGGTAAATTAATGTAATATCCAGCCAATGCAGCAGCTGAGCCAATAATAAATTGTCCTTCTGCACCAATATTAAATAACCCCGTTCTAAAAGCAAATGCTACGGATAATCCAGTTAGAATTAGCGGAGTAGCTCGAATGATAGTATAAGAAATATATGTTGGCTTACTGAAAATACCATTAATAATAATTTGATAAGCACGAAAGGGGTTAAATCCTGAAAGCCATAAAATAAGTCCTCCAATAAAAAATCCTAAAAGAATTGAGATTAAAGTAAAAGCTTTATTGGATTCAGTAAAAAATTTAATAATTTTACTATTTTTTTTCATTTTTGGATTCACCTCCAGACATCATAAAACCGATTTTGTTTACATCAGAATTTTTTGCATCAACAATTCCTACAATTTCACCTTCAAAGATTACGGCGAGCCTATCGGAAATATTTATGACTTCATCTAATTCCAAGGATAAAAGTAAAACTGCTTTTCCTTTATCACGTTGTTTTATTAGAGATTTATGTACAAACTCGATAGCACCGACATCAAGTCCACGCGTTGGTTGTACAGCAATAAGAAGTTGAGGATCATGAGTCACTTCTCTTGCAATTATAACTTTCTGCTGGTTTCCACCGGAAAGATCTCTTGCGTTTTTTTCAATATCTGTAGGTCGGACATCAAATTTTTCGACAAGTTCATTAGCAAATTTATTTATTTCATTACCATTCAAAAAACCTTTTTTTGCAAAAGGTGAATTGGAATGTGTTTGTAATATAAAATCTTCCTTAACTGAGAAATCTAAAACAAGTCCAAATTTCTGCCTATCTTCTGGAATATGTGAAACTTTATTCTTGAAAATATCGGAAGGTGTTTTGTTGGTGAGATCAATATTATTAACAAAAACTTTACCAGACTCAATATTTCTAAGTCCGGCGATAGCTTCAACAAGTTCAGATTGGCCATTACCATCAATACCAGCAATTCCAAGAATTTCTCCGGCTTTAACTTCTAAAGAAAGTTTGTTTACAGCAATCAATCCGAGATTATCTTTTACAACCAAATCTTTAATTTTTAAAATTGGTTCTTTTGGATTAGCTTCTTTTTTCTCAACAATAAAATTAACATTTCTACCAACCATTTTAGATGCTAATTCTTGCTCTGTAATAGTGTTAACATTAATTGTATCAATCAATTTTCCTCTTCGAATGATTGTACATTTATCCGCAAATTGTGTTATTTCTTTTAACTTATGGCTGATAAAAATAATTGATTTCCCTTCATTTGTAAGGTTTTTTAGGATAATCCCTAATTCCTTAATCTCTTGAGGAGTGAGAACCGCTGTCGGCTCATCTAAAATAAGAATATCTGCACCACGATAGAGTGCTTTGAGAATCTCGACTCTTTGTTGCATTCCAACAGTTATATTTGCGATTTTTTCATCTGGATTGACAAATAAACTATATTTCTCCGATAATGCAATTATGTCCTTTTTTGATTCCTTAACTAACAATTTCCCAAATTTATTTTTTTTCTCTTTGCCGAGAATAATATTTTCGGTAACAGTAAAAGGTTTAACTAACATAAAATGTTGATGTACCATTCCAATTCTATTATCAATTGCAATTTTGGGGCTTGAGATTATTGTCTTAACTCCATTGATAAATATATCACCGGAAGTAGGAGTATATAATCCATATAATATATTCATCAATGTTGTCTTTCCAGCTCCGTTTTCACCAAGTAAAGCATGAACTTCGCCTTTTTGAACAATTAAATTAAGCTTGTCATTAGCAATAAAATCACCAAATTTTTTGGTGATGTTTTTCATTTCTAAAGCCGGTACATTTTTTGTTTTCACTTTTACCTCAAAAAAAAGCAGGTTTACACCTGCCTTTTATGTTAAATCAAATTAGAATTTTCTGTGTAAACCAAAGAAGAATGAAGTCTCATCCGGATTTCCAAAAGATGCTTCACTATACATAAAATGATGGTGAAGTTTTACACTTGTAGATAAAGACCATTTGTCATAGTTCCAAAAGAAACCATTAAACATTTGGAATTCATCAGCTGTATTTGGCTCTCCCATATCTTCTTTATAAGAATTAGCAAAACCGAAATCAGACCAACCTTGATAAGATACATTGAATTTTTCATTAAAATCGTGCATTTTTGTGAACCAATTAATTGCAAATACGAAGCCCGCATTCTCAAAAGATGCATCTTCTCCATCATTAGCACTTAACAAAACTTGATATAAGTTTGCTGAGAACATATCGAAGAAAGGAACTTTTAAGTCAGAACCAAGTCCAATTGCATAATCATCGCCACCATTAAATCCTTTATATCGTGTTGCAAGATAAAGTTCCTTAACAGGACCAAAAGCCGGAACAACTTTTGCTAAACTGAATCGAGGACTAATTTTTGTAAAAAAATCACCCGCATTTCTGGTATTATCAGTAACAGCATTATCTCCCATACCTAAAACATGGTTTACATCAAAGAAATAGTAAAAATCTAAAATTCCAGTTCTTCCACCACCTTCAACTTCAAAGTAAGTGTCATTATAGGTATCACCCCAACCATGTGCCATATTTACACCTTGGTATAAGTTTAATTGTGCCCATGTAAAATCACCAGCTGCTAACATTGATACGATAAATATTATCGAAATCATCAATACAAATTTTTTCATTTTAAAACCTCCAAGTTTTTAATTATAATTTGTTTATTTTCACTTAGAAATTTTGTCAATAAAAATTTAAACTCCATTTACTATTACCGATTATGCTTCATAGTTGCTTGTCAGTGACAGTCATTATTTTTTTCCAACTCTCTCAACATCAAAAACACCATTTACATCACTAAATAATTTTATAATTTTATTTAATTCATCAGAGTCTATTACTCGAAATTCAAAAAAGTATTTTGCTATTTCGTTTTCAATGTCCATTTTTGCTGTTTGGAGCTTTATATTAAAAAAAGAAAAAATAGTTAAAAATTCCGAAAAGAGTGAGTTTTTGTTTTCACAGATAATTCTCAATTTACTTAAATATTGTTTTTTCCTTTCCTTATAGATAGAATGATCCCATTCAACACTAATAATTCTTTCATGTTCTTCAATAAGTAATCGTCTAAAACCATTATCTTGACAATTTTCTCGATGAATAGTAATGCCTTTTCCGCGAGTTGTATAGCCAAGAATTTTATCAAAAGGAACTGGATTACAACATTTTGCATACCGAATCATCAGATTATCAACACCTTCAATCTTGATACCTTGAGCTATTTTTCGTATAGAAGCTAAATCTTCTTGTTCGTTGTTAATGGAATCATTTTCCAAATCAATATTTGGGAGAATTTTATTAAGTTTAGCTTCTTTTATCTCTTCAATTGCATTTGCAATTTGCTCAAAAAGAATTTCTCCATTACCCAATTTTTCATACAAATGTTTAATATCATGGATTTTAATTTTTTTCAATAATTCTACAATACTTGCTTCTGTTTTAAATCTATAGTGTTTTTTCCTACATTTTTTTTCAAAAATTTCTTTACCAAGAAAAATTGCATCTTCCATTTCTTTTGCATGAAAATATGATCTTACTTTTTGTCTTGCACGAGATGTTTTTAAAAAATTTAACCAATCGCGACTTGGCATAGGTTTTGAAGCTGTATAAACATTGACAACATCACCACTTTGTAATGATGTTTTTAGTGGTACATGTTTTCCATTTATTTTTGCACCAATACAAGATAATCCAATATCAGAATGAATACAGAACGCAAAATCAACAGGAGTTGAATTTTTGGGGAGTTCAAATAAATCACCTTTAGGACTCATAACGACAATAATTTCTGGATATAGATCTAATTTCAATTGCTCAATAAAATCAGCAGAATCTCCCTCCACTTGTTGGTTTAAAAGATTTCTAATCCAAGCTAATTGAGATTCAAATTGTTTTTGACCTGTAGCTTTTTGTCCTTCATTATGAATTTCTTTATCTGTATATTTTTTTAATTCTTTGTATCTCCAATGTGCTGCGATTCCTTCTTCCGCTTGAAGGTGCATTTTTTTTGTTCTGATTTGTACTTCTAACTTTCTATTTTCTTCTGTAATTACAATAGTATGCAATGATTGGTAGTTATTTGGTTTTGGTCGTGCGACATAATCTCTAAATCTTCCAATTGGTTCATAATTTGTATGAATAACACCGAGCACAGAGTAACATTGTTCTACAGAATCTACAATTATTCTGATAGCGGCAAAATCATAAATATCTTCATAAGGGACTTTTCTTATCTTTTTCTTACGGAAAATACTATAAAAATGCTTACTTCTACCATAAACTTCAGCTTGAATACCCATTTCTAAAAGGAGTCTTTTTATTGGAATTATAAGTTGTTGAATATAATGTTCTCGCTCATCTCTTTTCTGATTAATCATTTTAATGATTTTTTTGTATTCTTCGTTATGAAGATATTTTAAACAAAGGTCTTCTAACTCCCACTTAATTTTCGCTACACCAAATCTATTTGCCATTGGAGCATAAATATCTATTGTCTCTTGAGCAATTCTGATCTGGCTTTCTTTTGGCATGTATTCTAAAGTTCTCATATTATGCAGTCGGTCCGCAAGTTTTATCAGAATAACTCTGATATCTTTTGTGATTGAAATTAGCATTTTACGAAAATTTTCAGCTTGAAGTTCCTCTCTGGTTGGACTTTTTTTATAATCGTAAAATTGTAATTTAGTTACTCCATCTACCAGAGATGTAATTTCTTTGCCAAACCGTTCTTCAAGATCCGAATATTTGTAGTCGGTATCCTCCAAAACATCATGCAAAAGACCGGCAATTATTGTAGAAGTGTCCATCTTCATAAAAGCAAGAATATATGCAATATTTAGAGGGTGGATATAATAAGGTTCACCGGATTTTCTAAATTGTCCTTCATGAGCAGAAATTGTAAAATCAAAAGCAACTTGCAAAAATTGCAGATCAATATTATCGGTTACTTTTTGAATTTCCTCAAAAAAGTTTAGTTTATTTAATGTTATATATTTCATAATTTCCTTTTATCAAAATTCAGAAGATCTATGATTTTGTAAATCTGTTATTTTTAGATTTTCTCTTTTTGTCGCTACTCTGTAGCTTAGTTCTCTTTTTATCTTTATCCAACGCTAACGCATTGGGCTACAAAGATGTCACTTCTACGCAGATAGAGAATTAATCGTTTTTTCTATTAATTTTTTCTTCAAGATCTTCTGTCCTTCATGGTTAAAGATCCTTTTCGTTCAGATACTAACTAAGAAGTTGTCATAAAATAAGCTCGTATTTTATCTTTATTCATTTCGAAACACACTACTTTTATCTTG
>JAOZMQ010000185.1 GCA_029934195.1 Candidatus Cloacimonadota bacterium
AAGCTCTGGGAATGTATACATCCTCGTAGGTCAATCAGCTTGATTGACTATTAAAATCAAGCTGATTGTTCTCGCTTCACATTCATTTCCACAAACGTAATTTTCTTTTTTTTCGCTACTCTGTAGCTTGATTCTCTTTTTTCTTTATCTTATCCAACGCTAACGCATTGGACTACATAGATGTCGCTTCTATGAAGCTGAAAAATAAATAATTTCCCAATTAATCTTTCTTCATGAACTTCTGTTCTTCAAGGTTAAAAAATTCCTTTCCGTTCAGATACTATTTATAGAATTAACGAAAAGGAAACTATGAGGTCAGGAGTTCTGAGATTACTTAAAAAAATAAGATCAAATTCTTATGAAAATTTATCAAATACTATCTTACAACAAAGTTGCGATAAGAACAGCAAAACCAATATTTAAGCATTGAGTAACAATGACAGCAGAAATATTTTTATCTCTTTTAATCTCAACATTTAAGGTTGTGTGAGGTAAAAAAACTTTGTCAATTATTGGAACTAAAATAAATAATGCAAGTATTCCAATCAATACGGAAAATCCAAATGACTTTAAATCAGCAGTCCAGCTTACGAATGGTCCTAAAATACTTTTACGAATAATAATTCCCAAAGAAATTGAAAAGCCAGATACCATAATACCGGCAGATGTATTTTTTTGTTTTATCTCATCAATCCATTTGAAAGGTGTAATTAATTCATAAATTACTGAGCTAATGATAAGAGCTATCTGACCTAAAGCGAAGAAAATAACAATCGTAAGAAAATCATTTGAAAGATTCTTCAATCCACCTTCCAATACTGATTTGGATTCTCCCATAATGCAACCGGTTATAATTAAAGCTGAAGCAAGATAATTTCCGAACTCGATAATTCCAACTGCATTATTACCGTTTTTACAGGCTTTATCATTATCAATTCCACGCAAAATAACACTGTCTGACACAGCTCTTGAAATAAAAAGAAGTAAATATCCTAAAAGACCGTACACAATTAAATCAACTGCGTCATTTAATAGACCGTTTGATTCTCCCAAGAAAACGGCTGACATGATGATAAAACCACTTAAATATAAACCTGCTCGACGAATTCCAACAGCGAAATTTGATTTTTCTTCAATCTCATAGTCATCATCAATTTCTGTTGTACGTAAATCTGCAATTTTCTTTACTAATAATGTAATAAGAAGTGCCACAAGTACACTAATGATATTATTTAAAGCTATATTCATAAAAATCTCCTCTTTGATTTTTTTTTATGGGAATGTGGACATCTTGTCCAACAAAAAGATTATTTTCCACCACCGCCGGGACCACGACCACGCGAGCTACTTCCAGCTCCACGAACAGAAGCTGACTGACTTTTAAAATTTCCTTTTCTACCAAAATTGGATTTTTGATAGCGAGAATTACTTTGAACATTTCGCCCATAAGTTCCATAAACATTATCATTCATTCCATAATATGCTCTTCGTCCGCGATAAGACCGATTCCAAGTATTCCAGTCATTATAATAGTAACGCCGTCCTCCGAAAAGAGAACTATAAAAAGCATATCTTCCATACCAACCCCAAAATCTATTACCGCTATTATCTCGTTCCCATCTTCCGTATCTTTCGTTTCCGATAAGTGACATTCCTTCCGGAACAGCCTCCGTCAAAGATTCTTCTTCATAATATCCATAAGGTTTTGAGAGAATATCCATTCCAAGATCATCTTCATGTTCTTCGTAGAAATCATCAAAAACTTTTATCCATGAAGTTTCTTCTCTATTTCCGTTTTCAGTGATCGCATATTTATGATAAAATTCTTCATCGTAATCCAAATTTTCAATCCATACTTCAGTCTCACTTCCACGTTTAATAACAAAACCATTGGGATTTCTTTGAAATTCCGCTTCAACTTGCTTAAATTCATCCATTGAAATAGCTACTTTTTCATCTTTAATTTTTCGAGTATTATCATAATCTGAATAATTACTCCATCGATAAGTTACCATTTGAACCCACGGCTTTTGCACAACTTTCATATCAATCAAAGTTTTAGTATAACTTCGATAAAGCTCGCTTAGTTTATTGCGGAGAAATTTTTCAGTTTCCTTATGCTCTTTAACTTTTTGGGAAACAATTAATCTATTATCTGTAAGCTTTGCATAATCAGGATTTGAAGAATTAGCCTCTGTTTTTACAATTAAATAAGCAACAGAAATAGCAGATAAAATACTATTTAAACTGGAAACTTTTTGGGAAATATCGTCCTTCTTGTTAGTATATTCTGATTGTGTTTGAGTTGCATAATTTGTAAAATCATTTTGGTTAGACTGACAACTTTCAAATTCATCAAGAGATTTTTTTTCCCATTCAGATTTATTTTTTATTGCTTCAAGAATCAATTCAGCCCTTTTAATAGGTTTCTCTGCAAGCAAATATGCCGAAGTCTTTGAAGAATTAATTCTATCCAAATGAGTCTTCACGATTGGAATAGAATCTTTACTTTTCTTCTTCAATAATGGTAAAATATCATCATCATATATCTGCTGAGCATGGTTTAATTCATTTCTTGCTTCTAAAAAATATTTCTCCCAGTTTTCTCTTTCAGCATAAAGAGAGATTTTATTAAATTTTTCAGAATTAGAAAAAGATTTATAATCTGATTCCAATTTTTCTATCTTTTTTATTGAATTTTGGATTTGTTCAGGTACAGCCTTTACTTTTTTTGTAAACTTACTGGGCCAGCATCCTGTTAAAAATATTCCAATAATCAAGAATAGAAAAATGCTTTTTACATTAAAGCTCGTATTCACTATTTGCCTCCATCTTTTTTTATTGAAGTCTTTGAGAACACAATTTGATTCTCGTTTGGATAAAAATGTACTGTTTCAATTTCGATATTACCATCTTTTGGAGACTTCATGTAAATGATTGTCTTGGGTGATACTTCATTCTTTTTAGGAAAACTATAAGTTAAACCACGATTTTCACTTTCAACTTCTTTAGCAAGAACTTCTATTTTTTCCAATTTCTTTATTCCAGATTTTTTTGATTCTATTGAAGAAATAAAATGATAACTAATTTTTCCATTAAATGAAAGTTTTATATCAGCAATTACTTCTTTCAAAGGACCACACAAAACACAAGGGACTTCATCTTTGACATTTTGGCAGGCAAAAATTTCGTGAATTTCAATTTGATTAATTTTATATGTAATTAGATGACTTCCGCCAATAATTCTAAGTATAATTTCCATTCCAAAAGCTGATTTCGTACATTCAGAAATCACATTGAATTGTTTTAAATCCAAATCTCCTTTCACAATCGTTAGTTGTAGATTGGAAGCAGATTGGTCTATATATTCCATTTTCTCTCCTATAATTATAAGTGTCGCACAAATATTTCACTAAAAAGAAACCACAACCAATTAGTAATCAAGATGATTACTTTCCAGTTATTCAGTTCCCAAAGAAATAATTTCTATAGATTTTGAAGGTATTTCTTTACTAAGCCAGATTTCATAATCAGGACGTTCATCATTGTTAGACCAATTTTCTATTGTAATGTTTTGACCATTTTTTGCTTCAAATTCATACAAATAAATATGGAATTTTTTATTATCTCGTGCACGAAGATAACTCGCTTTATAATCATCTTCATATTCAAATTTTTTCCCGTTAAAGAAAATATCATCTTCTTCTTGCGTAATTTGATTGAGATCATCTTCATCAATTTCTTCATTTTCATCATCTTTTAAATCGGAAAAATCTAATTCTTTAATAGATAAAAAAATTTCCAATTCATCGTCCTCTTCCCATTCAAGATAAGTAGATTTTCCAGTATCAATACAAGTGATTTTTAATTCAAACCATTCATCTTTTTTATCAAAAAATTTTCCATAAGGTAAAACATGATATAGTTTATCATCAATTTTTATAAATCCATTTTTCTTAATATCTTTGATAGAATATTTATGTCTGTTTTCTTTCGGAATTGGATTCTTTAATTTTCTAATCAGCTCAAATCTATCTTCAAACATGATTACTCCTCAATTTGTTTGGACATTGTGCTGGCAATAGATTCCACATTTCCATCGCTGTTTTCAACTCTTTCTCTTAACTTATTAGTCATACTTGACAAGCGGTTACTCGTTGCAGCCCCACGCGAGATTATCTCTTTATTTGCAGTGGATTGCTTATCGAATAATTCTTCAAGTTGTTTACAAGCTTCTTCGAGTTTATCAATATTTACTAAAGCACTTGAACGGGCTTTGGTTATTTGCTCACCTGTTTTATTAAGATTTTTTGCTGTATCAACAAGTGTGTTTCCGATAGCTTCTTTCAAACTTTCAGTCATTTTTACGGAAGCACTTAACTCGGATGCAACAACTGCTAAACCTAAACTTGCGAGAATGGATCTTTCCAAAAGATTGCTCATTCTTTTAATATTATCTAATTGTTGAATTGTTAATTTTGCGACCATTTGAGAACCGGCAAAAAACTGCATATTTATATTTTCTTCTGTTTGAAGTGAGTTTATGACAGTTGTGACAGTTGCTAAAACTTCTTCAACATTTTGTTTACCAATTCCATCCGGCAATGTTTCTACAAAGGCTGACAGTTTTCTATTTATTAGCTGACCAATAAATATATCTCTTTCGATTAATTGCTGACCGGATAATAATCCTTTATAAATTGCATCTAATTGTACAAGATTTGTTTTTAAGCCTTCGCTAATAGTCCAAAGAGTTTTTTTTATTCCAGATAAAGTACTTTTTACAGATTCTCTTCTTTGATAAATTATTGATAGAATTTTTTCGGAGCCGGGAAGTTTAGTTTTTTTAAAAATCCAAGCAACTTTAGTTGTAACAGGTTGCTGTCTAATAACTGAAGGGTTAATAAAATCTGTAGCTTTTTTAAATTCCAATAAAGTAGCATTTTTAGGAGAGCCTTCCTGATTTTCTTGCATTAATGTAGAAATTTTCTTTTCGTACAATTCAACTTGAGGCATCATTACTTTGCTTCCATCATCTCCAAGTGTATTGATTTCTTGAGCAAGCATAATATCATTTGGATTCTTTTTGACTTTTTCTATAAATTTATCAGCTGCCATAATTGCATTATTTTCTTCTTCATTGCTCATCCATTTTGGCTTTATTGGAACGATTCCATTATTTGCAGTTAAATTTGGTACTAATTCTTCAATTTCTTTTTGTGGAATTTCAACAACAGCATTTTCTTGCATAGTATTCTCCTATTTCAATAAGTTTGAAAATCTAATGCTTATCTCAGCGGTTTTCATATCAAATTCAGCAACTTTTTCATTACTGAGAAGATTGTAAATATTTGTGAGCTCGAATTTTAGTGATTCTAAACTTTGACGAAATTCTCCGTTTTGACCTTTTCTTTTATCATTATTCAAAGCAATAAAAGCAGTTACTAAGTCTGGTAAATAAGTTGACCCAATTTTTTCTGTTTGCCAGGTAATTTCTTTTTCTGGAAACTTCTTTTGCATTTGAGGAATAAGATCTGTTAATTGATCAATAATTTTTTCTATTAAGTCTGTTTGCGGTAAATCTTCTATTCGTGCCTTGATATTTATTTGTACTAAATCATAAATGAATTTATCATCTTGAACAGTTTTTTTTACATTATTCTGACTCTTCTGTGCTTCGGGTTGATTTGTTTGTTGCTTTTGTTTGGATTTTTTCATATAATATAGTATTACAACAATTACAAAAAGTACAACAAGAAAAATTATCATTTTCATTTTATCTCCTTTTCAATTCAGAATTTGTGTCTTCTTCAGATATTTCAAATTTTCACGATTTAATTATCAGTTCGCATCACTCAAATCTATTTTTTGCCAAATATATTCACAAAATTAAATGTCAAGTTGATTCTAATTCTATTTTTGAGTTCACTATAAAAAGACATTTAACCACTAAAATCTCGAAAACACACAAAAAAAGACTTCTAATAATTAGTACTTGAACGAAAAGGATAAAAGTCGCTGATTGCACGGATTAGCACCGGATTTAAAAGAATAAATTCTTATTGAAATTTTAACAATAATGGATAAAATAGAGAAAAAATTTAAAATCCTCCTAATATTTGTAATTTCTCGCGATTTTTCGTCAATTATTTATTCTCTTAAATCCGCGTAACTCTGCGTAAATCCGTGGCTTATCCTTTTTCGTTCAGGTACTAATTAGTATCTGAACGAAAAGAATTTTTTAACCATGAAGGACTGAAGATCAAGAAGAAAAGATTAATTAGGAAATTCTTTCTTTTTCAGCTTCAT
>JAOZMQ010000186.1 GCA_029934195.1 Candidatus Cloacimonadota bacterium
CAGAAAAAGACCGGAGTTCCTCACGCGATAGTAGGGCATTCAATCTTTTTCCGGTTCAGGAGAAGGAAGATAAATTAAAATTCAGTAGTCTGTGTTGTATTTATGCCTTTACGTGAGAACACGTAAAGGCAGTTTATTTCATAAAAGTACTCGTTTGGTTACAGTCAAAATGACTGTGTACCAATTAGTAACTTTTAGCAAAAAGTACTCGGTTTGAAGAAGGCTTCCCGCAACAAATACATCTTCCTTCTTCTGCAATTATTTCCATTGGAATGGCTCTAATTGTAACTTTTAAATCTGTTTTTATTTTTTCTTCACATTTAGGATTCCCGCACCAATGAGCTTCTACAAAGCCACCATGAATTTCTGGTTTTTCCATATTTTTTGGTGTAAAGAATTTATAGAATTTCTTGTTATCATCAATTTTGGCAATATTCTCATCTCTAAAATTAAGAGCTTTAGTGAAAATATTTTTTTGAATATTATCAAGAATATCAGTTACTGAATCTACAAATTCATCTTTTAAAATTCCCTTTTTATCTTTTGGTTCTAAGTCACGTCGTCCCATAAAAACAGAATTATTTTTAATATCGCGTGGTCCAATTTCTAAACGGATAGGAATTCCTTTCTTAATCCAATACCAGGTTCGTTCGCTTCCGGTCATATCCCGATCATCAATTTCGACAATCAATTTTCTGTCATGATAACGCTTTTGAACCAGATCTGTTTTTAGGTTATTAACAAAATTCATGACATTTTCTCGATCTTCATCATTTTTATAAATTGGGATAATCGCAATATGAGAAGGTGCAACCTTAGGAGGAATAACCATTCCATTATCATCTGCATGAGCCATTATCAAAGCTCCGATTAAACGAGTTGAAACTCCCCATGAAGTTGTCCAAGCGTATTCTTCTTTTCCTTCTTTGCTTTGGAATTTTATGTTTGAAGCAACAGCAAATTTCTGTCCAAGAAAATGTGAAGTTCCAGCTTGAAGAGCTTTTTTATCCTGCATCATAGCTTCAATGCAAAGAGTGTCTTCTGCTCCCGGAAAACGTTCTGATTCTGTTTTATGCCCTTGAATGACTGGAATTGCAAGATAATTTTCAGCAAAATCAGCATAAACTTTCAACATCTGTTCTGTTTCAAAAGTAGCTTCTTCTTTATTTGCATGAGCTGTATGTCCTTCTTGCCATAAAAATTCTGAGGTCCTTAAAAAAAGGCGAGTCCTCATCTCCCAACGAACAACATTTGCCCATTGATTAATTAATAATGGTAAATCACGATAAGAATTTATCCATTTGGCAAAAGAAGCACCAATTATAGTTTCACTTGTTGGACGAACAATGAGTTCTTCGGAAAGTTTACCGGCTGGTTTAAGACCTCCATTTCCATCATTTTCTAAGCGTGAATGTGTAACAACCGCACATTCTTTTGCAAATCCTTCTACATGTTCAGCTTCTTTTTCAAAATAGCTTTTAGGGATAAAAAGTGGGAAGTAGGCGTTTTTATGTCCGGTTTCTTTGAATTTATCATCTAAAATTCTTTGGATATTTTCCCACAAAGCAAATCCCCATGGTTTAATAACCATACAACCTCTAACTTCACTTGTTTCAGCAAGATCAGCAACTTTAATGACTTGTTGATACCATTCAGGATAATCTTCTGATCTTGTTGGAGTAACCGCTGTTCTTTGTTTTTTTGCCATAATTTCTCCTTATTCGCTGTAATGAAAGAACTTTGAATTCTTTGCCGATTTGTAAAGTTAATTTTGCTCAGCGAATTATAAAATGTAAAAATCTTGAACATTCTATTTTTTTCTCTTTTGACTTTATATTTATTATTTACTTCGATACTTCGACAGGTTTAGTAACCAAGATGGTTACTTTCCTATTATTTTGCTTTATCAATTATTTCTTTAATTTCTCCAATATCTTTAAAAGCAATCATTTTTTGATTTCCTACTTGAAGATCTTTTAAAACTAATTCATTATTACTCAATTCTTCTTCACCGATAATAATTGCAAAAAGAGCATTACTTTTGTTTGCTGCTTTCATCTGAGATTTCATTGATTCTTTCTCTATTTCAGTTACAATACTAATTCCCATATTTCTTAATTTTGCAATTAATTCTACACCTTTAATTTGTGCATTTTTACCAAGAGTAATAAAGAAAATTTCAGGTATAGAATTTTTACCGCAAAAAAGTTCTTCTTGTTCAAGTGACAAAAGTAAGCGTTCAATACCACCGGCAAAACCAACTCCTGGAGTTTCTTTTCCGCCAATTTGCTTAACGAGACCATTGTATCTTCCGCCACCGAGAAGTGCGTTTTGTGCTCCGAGATTATTGTTCAAAAATTCAAATGCAGTGTTTGTATAATAATCTAAACCGCGAACAATTCTATCATTTACTTTATACACAATACCCATTTTATCAAGATAGAATTTCACTTGTTCAAAATGAGTTCGACAATCTTCATCAAGATAAGCAATCATTGAAGGTGCATTTTTTGCAATACTTTGACAGGATTTAACTTTACAATCAAGCAATCTTTTAGGATTTTTTCCCATTCTTTTTTTACAATCCGGACAAAGTTCATCAAAATGTGGAGAGAAATATTCTTTTAAAGCAAGGTCATAATCTTGTGTACAAATTGAACATCCGACACTATTTATTTCGAGATTATAATTCTTTAAGCCAAGATTTCTCAAAAAAGTATCTGCAAAAGCAATGACTTCAGCATCAATATAAGGATGATTACTGCCAATAGCTTCGATTCCGTATTGATAGAATTGTCGGTATCTTCCTTTTTGAGGTCGATCATATCTAAACATTGGACCTGAATAAAAAAGCCTGCAAAGATTTCCACTGAAACCAAGATTATTTTCAACAAAACTTCTTATTACCGGTGCTGTTCCTTCCGGTCTTAAAGCAAATTTTCTTCCTTTTTTATCATTGAATTTATACATTTCTTTTTCTACGATATCGGAAGTATCACCAACACTTCTTTCAAAGAGATCTGCTTTCTCAAATATCGGAGTTACGATTTCTTTGAAATTAAAAAGTTTCGCAGTTTCCTGAAAAGTTTTCAAAACATATTGCCATTTATAACTTGTTTCCGGAAGGATATCATAAGTTCCGCGAGGAATTGAATAATTAACAGACATTTTTTCTCCTTAAAATATCATAAGATTTATGAAGAACACAATTTATTATTCTGTTCTTTTTGCACTACTATTCGCTGTTGCGAAATAAATTTTACAAATTGGCAAAGAATTGTAAAGTGATTCCGTTACAGCGATTTAGATACACAACAGCCCGTTCCAATCAAAATTAGAACGGGCAAAAAAAGGAGCCAAGTGACCGGTTACACACCATAAGATCTGCTTATTGCTGCTTCCTTCCGGACCTGACAAGGTTCACAGTTTACAGTTGTACCGGGCTTGACTCCAAAAAAATTATTTAATAAGATGAAATAACCATTCAGCATCTTCTTAACAAATTAAATTCTAAAGAAATTTAAAAAAAAATTGCTTTAATTTTTGTCAAATATTTTTTACAATTAATAATCTCTAAAAACTTAAAGAGTACCATTCTTAATTGTCTGCAAATAAAATAACTTTAAGTTTCTTGAGTAACTATAAGATTTTTTTTGCCAATCCTAATCATCATCAAATTCATCTTCAAATTCATCATCAAATTCGTCATCAAAGTCATCTTCTCCGGTAATCCAATCCGGACAGAATATGGTATCAATTTCATAGTCCCAACCATCGACATTTTTGATACCAAATCTCTGTAAAAGGGTTGATTCCCAAAGTGAATAATAAACTATTCCATCATCAATTTTATAAACTAATACAGGTCTGCTAAATTTTCTAAGTTCATAATGCTCATCACCTGTGAGATCAAAGAATTCTTTTATTTTTTCTTTGTTTGTTTCTTGTAACATCATCTTATTTTACTCCTTAAAGCGAGAAATTATATTCAATCTCTAAACTTATTCCATCCTGAAGATATTCTTTTGTGTCCGAAATATTATCTTTAATATCAGATGAAGATTTTCGATATTCATGTTCATATCTAAATTTCATTGTCAAAGTTTCTGATATATGAAAATAACTACCAATATTCAAAAGATTATTTGTATCATTTCTTGAACAATGATATTCATCATTTTCGTTTTCAGTTTTATAAAACCTATTTCTTACGGCAAATGAGAAAAAAGGTCTTATTGACCACTTTCTACCGAGCTTTACTTTTTTTTGCAAAAATTCAATTCCATAATTATCATCTTCATAAGAAGCATCTGTATTCTCATTTGCTCGATCACATTCGTAAATTTTAAAACGATAATAAGAAGTCAAATAAAAAGTACTAAAAGAATGTTTCCAATCAATTCCATAGGTTAATCCGGAGCCATCATACTCGGTGAAATATTGATTATAAGTATATTCTTCATACTTGAAATAAATTCCGGAATAGTCGTTTTTCATTATTCTGTATTGAGATTTAAACTTGAGCATAATTTTATCATACTCATATTTTTCATACAATTGAGTACCATCATTATCTTTATATTTTCTAGAATAATTCCCCGGATAATATCCATAATACAAACTTGTTTTGAATTTTTTATTTTTATGTCCAACCATTGTAAGAAGACTAATTTTAGATTTTTCAGAATTATTGATATACTGCGAATAATTCATTTTAACTGAGTAATTAATTATTTGCTTTTTTACTTTTGTAAATGTTTTGGCGGAAAATGAAGTGTGCATAATCATATCATCAGATGTATCTACAAATTTAAAAGTACTGTCTCCACTATCAAATTTATCTATATCCTTGTCTGATAACTCAAAAACATTATCATTATATTCTATTCGTTCTGAAATAGTGAAATTAATTTCTGCTTCTAATATAGACACAAAAACAATACAAATTAAGATAATACCAATAATTCTACTATACATTTCTTCTCCTAAATTTACTTCTTTGTTAATAATTATTTCCAATAATTGTTTATGGAATCTTCTGTCAAAACATATTGTAATTTTTATTTCTTCATTGAATTTCGGAGTTCCTGTAAAAGAAGTTTTTGAGTTATCGTGAGAAACTCCGGTCTTTTGGAATTGCTTTGCAATGAATAAAAAAGAAAAGAGATAAGATAATTCTTGGAACAACAACTTTGTAATTCGTTCTCTACAATATCGACATACAATGTCGATGTACTTTTTGCAATACCTGTAAGCTATTTAGTAGCTGAACTAAAAAGGATAAGCCACGGATTTACGCAGAGTTACGCGGATTTAAGAGAATAAATAATAGACGGGAAATAGCGAAAAATTACAAATATTAGGATGATTTTAAATTTTTTCTCTATTTTATCCATTATTATTAAAATTTCAATAAGAATTTATTCTTTTAAATCCGTGCTAATCCGTGCAATCAGCGGCTTGTATCCTTTTCGTTCAGATACTATTTATAGATTATCAAATATATAGATTTGAGGTCAGATGTTTTGAAGGTATTTTTTCCTTGACGGTAAATACTTCTAATAATCAGTGTTTTTATTATAAGTTATGTTAAATTAGATTACGAACCTGCTAACTTTATTGTTTCTTATAATGTTAGCTCTTGAAACTTTGATGAATAATTACTTTATAAATACGGAAATAATTAAATTGGTGGTTTTATGACAAAAATAGAAAAAGAAGAATTTGAAGATTTTATTAGGGACTGGCATTATGACAAAAAGTCTCATAAATTTGCCCAAGAAACAGGAAAATTTTTATTTCAATTTATTGATAGTCTTAAAAAACAAGGTCTCTCTGAACGTACTATTCGGCAACATACTGATAATTGTTGGTGTATCGGCGTATTCGAGTGCCAGTATGGGTTTAACGATAAGTTTTCTCCAAACATTTTTATGTATGAAGAGGCATCTTATGTTTATGACTTTGAACGGAAACACAGTAATTCTAAATATGCGATTAATTCTTACAAAGCAACTTGGCGAAAATTAGCAAAGTATGTTAACTCATTAGCATCTTAATTGCTGTTAAGAAAGACATTTACAAATAATCGTTAAATTATGAAATTCTTTTGTTTTATTAAATTGATTATTATTAACTAATTAGTACCTGAACAAAAAAGGATAAGCCACGGATTTACGCAGAATTACGCGGTTTTAAAAGAATAAATAATAGACGAAAACAGACTTTTTCTAATTTTTAGCTTAGTTCTCTTTTTTCTTTACCCAACGCTAACGCATTGGGCTACAAAGATGTCGCTTCTA
>JAOZMQ010000011.1 GCA_029934195.1 Candidatus Cloacimonadota bacterium
CCAGCTTCATAGAAGCGATATCTTTGTAGCCCAATGCGTTAGCGTTGGGTAAAGATAAAAAGAAAACTAAGCTACAGAGTAGCGACAAAAAAGAAACTTAGAAAATTTAGTTTTCGTTCAAGTATTAATTATCAAAGAGGAGAATAAAAATGAAAG
This sequence comes from Candidatus Cloacimonadota bacterium, assembly GCA_029934195.1. Lineage (GTDB taxonomy): Bacteria > Cloacimonadota > Cloacimonadia > Cloacimonadales > JAOZMQ01 > JAOZMQ01. Next base: position 157 of record JAOZMQ010000011.1, read on the forward strand.
TTGGAGAATTAAGAGAAAAGTTATCTAAAATGACTGTTGATGAAATTACAAAACTCACAGTAGAGTTTTACAAGCTTATTCCAAAAGCAAAAAAAGAGAATTATAATATTGATGAGCTTATTGAAAATCCGGTAAAGAAGAAAACTAAAAAGAAAGTCGTGGTTGTTGAAATAGAAGATATTGATTATTATGTTTCCGAGTTTATTGCTGATGCCAGAGATGATCTTTATATCAGACCAAATAAGATTATATCCAAAAAAGAGAGAACAAATTGGAGATTCAAAGTAAAAAAATGGTATAAAGAACTTTTGATCACAAATAGAGAAGATCTTGATTTAGAATTTCAAGCAGAGATTTTGTTGAAGTTGTATCAATTCTTATGTGAATCTTGCCATACAATATATTTTAATTCAGAAGATGTTTTTGAATCAATTGGAATTGAACAGAAACTCTTTTTTAGGGCAGTCTTAAATTTACTGGTGGAAGCAAAAGGGAAAAAATCAATTATTGATGAAGGAATATCTTTGTCTCTTCATAGGGGTTTAAGTTATGATACTACTCATTCTGATCTAATGAACGAAGTCTTAAATTTACTTAATATTCCTGATTTAAAAATAGATGCTATAAATAAGATTAATGAAATTCTATCACAAAGTAAACCTAAAATCTCTGACAAAAATGTGATCTTATCTTCTCGCCAAAAAAATGATTTAGCGAAATTTGGATTTATTATTTATGCAAGTTTGGGTGAATATGGTAATGCGATAAAAATATTTAAAAAGAACTATCATGATTCAAGTGCAGAAGTAAAATTATTTGTTTTGGTTAAGTTATTGTTTAGAGAAGACCAAAAGGAGTTGATAAAAAAAGAACTGGATCTTGCCATTAAAAAGAAGATAAATTTAAGAGGTAGCCTTGTGAAACTTCACCAGAAAATCATAAAAGAAGATTCTTTGCCAGCGGATTTTTAATACTTTTTGATTTGCTTGGCTTTATTTCTCTGATGGCTTTTGGAAGAAATGAATAATGAAGAATGAGAGAAGACAGGAGATCCTCAAGATAAAGGACTTCTGGATAAAAGTTGCAAAGGGGAAACGCAAATAATTATGAAGTGATATTTCTCATTTACTCCTTGATAAATGATTATACATTGAAACTATTGGTGCTTCTTCTTATAATCCTATCTCAAAATGCTTCAATAATTATCACAGAAAAAGATGTGATAGGGCTGAGTTATATATATTGACGTATAAATCAGATAATTTTTTTTTGAGAAAAAATATTAATCTCGATAAGATGAGGAGGAGAAATGAAAAAAGTTGTCGTAGTTTCTGCAAAAAGAAGTGCAATAGGGAGCTTTGGTGGTGTTTTTAAAAAGGTTTCTGCTGTAAATCTCGGTATTCAAGTTGTGAAATCAGCTTTAGAAGATTGCGGAATTAAGCCCGAACAAGTTGAAGAATTAATCTTGGGTAATGTTTTAAGTGCCGGACTTGGGCAGAATATCTCACGTCAAATTTCTATTGGAGCTGGGATTCCCGATACCGTTCCAACATTTTCAGTTAATAAAGTATGTGGCTCCGGTATGAAATCTATTTCACTTGCAGCTGGTATTATTGCTCTTGGTGAAGCAGATATTATTGTCGCCGGCGGAGTTGAAAATATGAGTATGGCTCCTTACATTCTTCCAAATGAACGTTGGGGTGCGCGAATGGGGGATAAAAAAGTTGTTGATTCAATGATAAAAGATGGTCTTTGGGAAATTTTTAACGATTATCACATGGGAATGACAGCTGAAAATTTGGTTGAGAAATTTAATTTAACTCGTGAAGAATTAGATATTTTTTCAGCACAGAGTCAGAATAAAGCAGAACAAGCTATGAAAAATAATCGATTCAAAGAAGAAATTACTCCTATAATTATCCCTCAAAGAAAAAAAGATTCCATAATTATTACAGAAGATGAATTTCCTAGAAAAGGTGTTACCGTTGAAAGTCTTTCAAAACTTCGTCCTTGCTTTAAAAAAGATGGGAAAGTAACTGCTGCAACTTCTTCTGGCATAAATGATGGAGCTGCAATATTGGTCTTGATGAGTGAAGAAAAAGCAATCGAACTAAATATCAAACCAATGGCAACTCTTGTATCTTATGCTTCCGGTGGAGTCAATCCTAAAATAATGGGATATGGACCTGTTCCAGCTATTAAAAAAGTTTTAAAAAAGGCAAATTGGAAATTGGAAGAAATTGAGCTTATGGAATTGAATGAAGCTTTTGCTGCTCAATCAATTTCAGTTTTTAAGGGATTACAAGAAGAAGGTGTAGGTGAAGTAAATCCGGAGATAGTAAATGTCAATGGAGGAGCAATCTCGCTTGGACATCCTATCGGAGCAAGTGGAGCGAGAATCATAGTCACACTGCTTCATGAGATGCAAAAACGCAATAATAAAAAAGGGCTTGCATCACTGTGTATTGGTGGAGGAATGGGCATTGCAACTTTATTTGAAAGATAGAATCATAAACGAAAGGAGAATAAAATGATAAAAAAACTCAAACTTGAAGAATCAGATAAAGCTTACAAAAAAGCATTAGAATTAATTCCCGGAGCAATTCTTGGCATTAGAAGACCATATAACTTTGTTCCCGGAGAATATCCAATATTTTTTGAAACAGGCAAGGGCGGAAAAGTTACAGATGTTGATGGAAATGAATATATTGATATGCTTTGTGCTTATGGACCAATTATCATGGGACATAGAGAAGAAGAAATTGACAACGCAGTAATAGAACAAATCCAGAATAAAGGTTTTTGTATGTCGCTAACTCAAAAAGTTCAGAATGATTTGGCTAACAAATTAAGAGAATTAATTCCATCATGCGAGAAATCGGTATTTGTGAAAACCGGTTCAGACGGTACAACAACTGCAATTCGTATTGCACGCGGATTTACCGGAAGAACAAAAGTTCTACGTTGTGGTTATCATGGTTGGCATGATTGGTGTGTTGAAGTAAAAGGTGGGGTTCCAGAGAAATTTTACGAAGATGTTTATGAATTTCATTACAACAATCTTGATGAATTAAAAACTCTTATTGCAGAACATAGTGATGAAATTGCTGCTGTAATTATCACACCTGTAGGGCATCCACTTGCTTTTGAGGTCGAAATGCCTAAACCCGGATTCTTGGAAAGTGTCAAAGAAATCACAAAAGAAAATGGTTCTGTTCTGATTTTTGATGAAATCCGTAGTGGATTTAGAGTCAATCTTGGTGGTGCTCAAAAGGAATTTGGGGTAACTCCGGATTTATCAGTTTTTGGGAAAGCAATGGCAAATGGTTATGCTATCGGAGCTGTTGTGGGAAAAGCTGAGATAATGGATGTTCTTGCTGATAAAGTATTTCTTTCTTCTACATTTTTCCCAAATAGTTTAGCTCAAATAGCAGCATTAAAAACAATTGAAATTATGGAAAGAGATAATGTTCTTGGAGTTATCAAAGAAAAAGGAAACAGATTTGCAGAAAAAGTGAAAAAAATTGTTGATGAATGTGGTTTCCCTGTTACTTTCTCTGGTGGTCCTTGGATGCCATTTATTACATTTGGTAAAGATGCTAATAAACTTTATAAAAAAAGACGTAATGAATTCTATACACAATTAATTAGAAATGGAGTCTTTTTACAACCATTCCATCATGGATATATCGCTTATCGTCATACAGATGAAGATCTTAACTATGTAGCTGAAAAAATTAAAGAAGCACTTGAAATTTGTGCAAAAATGAAATAGGAGTTTTTAATGAATCCATTAATTATTACAACTGCTTTAACCGGAGCAGAGACATCAAAAAAGGATCAGCCTAATTTACCAATTACTCCGCAAGAACAAGTAAAAACAGCCAAAGCATGTTTTGAAGCAGGTTCAAGAGTGCTTCATTTGCATGTAAGAGAAGATGATGGCTCTCCATCACAGCGATTAGAAAGGTTTGAAGAAACTATCTCTCTTGTTAGAAAACAAGTTCCGGAAATGCTTATTCAAATCAGTACCGGCGGAGCTGTTGGAGTTTCTTTTGAAGAAAGAATGGCTCCTCTTAAATTGAAACCTGAAATGGCAACTCTTAATGGCGGGACTTTAAATTTTGGAAATGAAATATTTGCAAATTCAGCTCCAGATATTATTCGACTTGCTGAATACTTTAAAGAAACCGGTGTAGCACCCGAAGTAGAAGTCTATGAAAGTGGAATGATTGATTATATTGGAAAGCTTTGTAAAAAAAATATAATCACACACACTCCTCTTCATGTTCAATTTGTTCTTGGAGTTGCTGGCGGTATGAGTGGAAAAGCAAAAAATCTAATCTATATGGTTGAACATTTAAAAGAGGAAATCCCGACTGCCACTTGGGGGGTTGCCGGAATCGGAAGATGGCAACTTCCTTGTACAATGATGGCAATGGCAATGGGTGGACAAATTCGTGTTGGGTTTGAAGATAATATTTTTTATCACAAACATGTGTTAGCGGAATCAAACGAACAGATAGTAGAGAGAGTTGCAAGGCTTGCAAAAGAATATGGTCGTCCAATTGCAACTCCAAATCAAGCAAAAGAAATTCTTGGATTGAAATAAATTCACAAATAAAAAAAACCGGAACTTTTAAAAGTTTCGGTTTTTTTTTGTAAATTTCAAAGTATTTTTTTATTCAAAATCACTTTTTTTGGTTTCTTTTATAAGTGTTTTTACGCTATCTCGTTTTTTCTCAATGTTTTCTTTTTGTTTTGCTTTGCTGGTTCTATCGGAAGCTTTTTTATAAAAGTCATTTGCTTTATGAAAAAGAGAGTTTGCTTGTCTTTTTAGGTTATTCCTTTTCTCAATCAATTTATTTTGCTCTTCACCAAAGAAAGAACCGCTATTGGTTTTCTTTTCAACGTCTGCAAAATCATTATATTTAGCATAGCCTTTATTTTGATAAATATCTGCAATTGTTAAGTATGGCTTATAATTGTTTGGGTCTTTCTCAATAGCAAGTAATGCAAATTTTTCAGCATTTTTATCATCTTTTATTCGTAAATAGAAACCTGCAATTTCCGTATAAACTGAAATTTCCTCAGATGATTTTTCAATAATTATTTTTGAATATTCAATTGCTTTTTTGTAGAATTTTTTTGCTTTTATCATATTATCTTCATCAGAAGCATAAGCAGCAGCAGTTTTGTAAGTTGAAACTAATTTTTTATAGAGTTTAATATCTTCTGGTTTTGCTTGAATCATTGAAAGATATTGTTCAATGGCACTATCAATTTTTCCTGTTTTTTTGTATGCTTTTCCAAGGTCTTTACTAAATTGTGGATCATCAGGGAATACGACACTTGCTTTTTGGAGATAAGGTAGAGCTTCTTCCCATGCTTCGATCTCATCTTCTTCATTAGCTCTTTTGGAAGTTATTTTTGCTTGTTGATAAATTGCGAGACCATATTCTTCATCAATTTCTAAAGCGGAATTTAAAGCTTCAATAGCATTTTCTAATTCTTCAGAAGTCTCATATTCTTTTCCAATTCTTACCCAAACTTTTTTCATTTCATCTGGATTATCTGTCATTATAGAAATCAATCTTTCCAAAGTTTCAATTGCTTTATCGTTTTCTCCTAATTTTGAATAAGTTTCTCCAAGATAACTCAATGCTCTTTCGCTATTGTTTTCTAATGATAAAGTTTTTATAAAATATTTTTTAGCATCTTTGTATTTTTTTTGTACAAAATATGTTGATGCTAAAAGGAAATTTGCTTCAAGATGTGAATCATCCAATTCCAAAACTTTTAAGAATGAGTGTTCTGCATCTGCGTAATTTTTTGCATGATAATTTTGTTCTCCAATTTTAAAACTTTTATCAATTTGACCTTTTGATAAACCTCCCAAAACTGAAATTACTTTTTCTTCAATAATTTTTTTCCGTTCTTTGAAATTTTTTGTTACTTCAAATTTTAATGGAAGAACTTCTTTGGTAGTAATACTCATTGCAAAAATGTTAACTTTGAAATTTGTAGATGAGCCTGAAATAGAAACAACGTCTCCCCAGACGATAATATCAGCTCCGAGAGTTTTACCTATTTCTGCTTTTTCATCTAACCCCAATTCTGATAAATGTTTTTTTCCAACAGCTTTTTTTGTCACTTTAGGTGAGACTAATTCAAAATCATCTAATTCCTTATTTAAGGTTTTAAAATCCCTATTCATTATTTGTCCTGCAACAGAACCACTTTGATTGTCTAATTTCTCTATTGATAAGACTGCAACTTTTAAAGCTTCTGCACTTAACAAAGATATTGTTATAACAATCAATGCAATAATTAATGTAAATTTTTTCATTATTCCTCCAAATTTTTTTTTCACTTTTTTTTAACTTTGAGAGAAGTGCAAGACATTTTTTTTAAATTCTGTTTTTGAACCTATTCCGGAGGAAAATAATCCTCGAAAGATATAAAAAATAACGGCAAAAATTATTTCAATAATACAAAAAAAAACAGGACATAATTTGCACAATTAAATAATTGGTTTATACATAATTTAAATTATCGTATTATTATAAAAATTTGAGAGGTTGTAATGAATAAAAAGGTTTTATTTGTTTTGTTTATTTTTCTTTTGAACTCCATTCTCTTGGCAATATCTAATTTCGATGTTATCAATAAAGGAAATCCTTACAATGCGATGAATATTTATTGTACTAATGCCACAATAGATGGAATAAAATTGAAAAAGAATGATGAAATTGGAATTTTTTGTGAGAACTTATGTGTAGGAAGATATATTGTAAATGGAAAGGAGAAACAATTTTTTTCGATGTTGGCAACTGAAGATGATCCTGAAAGCTCAATTATTGATGGATATATTGTAGATACTGAACTTCGTTTCAAAATTTGGTCAGCGAAAAAAGACATCGTTTATAATGATATTGTTTTGTCAATTCAATCCGGCGATCAACTTTTTACTTCTACCGGTACATCGGTTATTGCAATTGCTGCAACATCAAAAGGAAAAAATCATCCGCCCAAAGCAGTTCTACCTTTATCAATATCAGTTCCAGCAAAATCTCGCGTTACGATTGATGGCTCACAATCAAGCGATAAAGATGGAGATGAAATTACATTTTATTGGGTTTCTAAAGACCATAAAATAAAATTAGATGTAAATAATTCCGAAAAAATTTCTTTTATTTCTCCAGCAAAGAACGGTGAATATTTAATCACACTTCAAGTTAGTGATGGAGAATTTTTTTCTGCTCCGGTAGCAATAAAAGTTATTGTAATGAAGAATGAAGAATGAAAAAATTCAGCTATTTTGTACTTCGGCATTGTATGGTGATATTAGCAGAAATCAATTTTTGCTAACTTGACAAGATTCCACTATAAAAGTTCAAGAAAATGCTTTGATAATGGATAATTTTAAAATTGATAAGATATAACTTGAGACGGTTACAAATTGTAATGCCTTGAAAATGAAAGTAGCTGATGGTAAAATGAGAAAAACAGATGTTGAAGGGAAATAGTGTCTTTCGGATTAACTCGGTCTGAAAGACTTTTATTGTTTCAGTGAGGTGTTTTAACACCTTGATAGAGTAGGTCAATCTTCCAGATTGACAATTGCGAGGAAATCCATCTAAACGGAGGAGGAACTCCCTGCAACCGAAAAAAAACAAAAATAAGTATTGACGAATAATTAGTAGAAAATTCTTTGAATTTTTATGTTTAAAAAAAATTAGTAGGAGGAAAAAATGGTGAGAGGAATTACCCCCCCCCACAATTATTGTGCCATAATTGTAACGGAATATTCCATTACTTTTTTTACTGGATTTACGTGATTTTAATTCATTGAGGAATTAAAATAATTACTATATTTTCCAAGAAGTAAAAAATAATGGAGGTAAAAAAAATGGAAATATTAAAAAAGGTAGTTTTAACTTCAATCTTAATTTTGGGTGTCATTACTTGTTTTGCTGATGATATAATTGTTGGTCCTACTGGAGATATTATTGTAGGTATTCACCTGAATTATGCTTCTGAAAATTGTGAGATTTCATTAAAATATGATAATATTATTATTAAATCCAAATTTCAAGATTGTTTGAAATCTTGGAATTATATTACATTTGAAGATGTTGAAGGTATTACAGATCTTGATTTATTAACTGCTTCCGCACTTTGTTTAGGTCCTTGGGGAATACCGGAAGGTGCTTCAACTTCTACAAATTTCACCTATTATCCGGAAGAAAATAGTCTAAAAAATATTGATATGAATATTGACTTTATTGATTGGGATTGGGATTTCAAATATTATAAACAAGGCTGGAATTGGCTTTCATATCCGCGTTTACCTTCACGAGATGAAGATGGTGAATATAACTCTGAAACCCTTTTGGAATCTCTAATTGATGAAGATCCAATATTACGCTATTTTAACAATGAAGAAGATCGTGATGAATATGTTAAGTGGGTTTTTAATATTTGGGAGCATGACTATTTACATAGAGTACATAGTACACGAGGTTATAAATTACATATTTTAAATGATAGAACACATTGTATAACAGGTGATATCGAAAATATCAATGAAACATTTAAGCTTTTTGCAGGAAGAGAAAATTGGATTGGATGTTTTGATCCTAATGGAACTAATATTCAAAATGCTTTTGGTGAAGATTGGGAAAATGTGATTTCTATTAAATCTCAAGAATGGTATTATCGAAGAGATGATATTAATCCTAATCGAGATTTTGGTTCAACAACTCCTGTTGCTTCAAATGATCCGACAGGGAAAAACTTCTATTATGGAAAAGGTTATATTATAGAAGTCAGTGAAGATATTCTAAATTTTAGTTGGGGAAATGGAGGCGGAATTATTCCAAAATTAAGTTATTCAGATCCTCAATTATTCACTTATGAAGAAAAAGAAGATTATGAAGCAATTGATGTAGTTGATCTTGAACCGGGGATAATTGAAATAGGTATCTTTGAAAATGGTGAATGTATTGGAGCTACAGTTGTTGATTCTGATTCTGAAACAATTCTTGCTTATACTGAGGAAACAAATAGATCCGGCAATACTTTGACATTGGAAGTTGTTTATAATAATCGAACAACGTCTGAACCTGTAAAATTTTCTGTTTATGATAAAAATTCCGGAGAATTTTATAATAGAAAACTTATTGCTCGACAATCAGATCATAGCATTATTTCTCTTAATAGTGGTAAAAATGATAATATTGTGGATGTTTATGATATTTCCTTATTACAAAATTATCCAAATCCTTTCAATCCGGAGACAAAAATTGCCTATACAATACCGGAAGAAATTCAAGTTGAATTATCTGTATATAATTTGAAAGGTCAGAAGGTAATAAATCTGAGTAATGGAATTGAAACAGCAGGTAAACATGTTGTTGTCTGGAATGGTAAAGACAAGAATAAAAATGATGTCTCCAGCGGAGTTTATTTTTATAAATTATCTGTCGGTAAAACAACTATTAAAAGGAAGATGATCCTTATCAAGTAGAACCATCCTCCGGAAGGTTTAAATAAATATTCCAACAAGATGTTGGAACTACTTTGATTAGCCACCATTTCAAAGGTTAATAAAGACCATTTGGAAGGTGGCTTTTTAAAAAAATAAAAAGGTGTTAATAATGAAAATAAAATTTTTACTCATACTATTGCTTTTACCAATATTTCTTTTATCAGAAATTATTGAGATCAAGCAAGATGGAACAGGGGATTTCCTCACAATTCAAGAAGGTGTAGATAGTTCAGCAATAAATGATACCATCTTAGTATATCCCGGAAGATATATTGAAAATGTTGAGATTGAAGAAAAAAGTCTAACCCTTGCCAGTCTTTATCTTTTTAATCCGGAGGATTCACTTATTACTCAAACAATAATTGATGGTAATCAATCAGGTAGCTGTATAATTTCTCGTGAATCTGAAAATATCATTATTAACGGTTTTACTTGTACAAACGGAAGTGGGACGCAAACAGCACCGTATTTTCCAGCGAGCTATGGAGGAGGAATTTTTTTAAGGGAATCTATTTCTTCTCAAGTTATGAATTGTATTATTGAAAAGAATACAGCAAATGGAGGAGGAGGAGGTATAATATCCTATCTCGGAGACACCTATTTGTCAAATTTAATTATTAGAAATAATTTTGCATCATATTATGCTGGGGGCTTATCCTCTGCTTATCAATCTCACATTACTTTTGATGAGGAAAATTTATGCAGTATCTATAATAATTATGCAGCTTGGGGATGTGACATAAATATTACAGAGCAAGAAGATTTAAGGATAGTATTGGATATCTTTACTATACCAGCTCCACAAATTGATCAACATTTTATCTCATTTGTAGAATTTCATCCTTATTATTTCTCTACAGAAAATTATTTAATTGAGCCTGTTCAACAAGATTTATATGTTAGTGCCGAAGGAGATGATGATAACGATGGTTTAACACCGGAAACACCTCTACAAACATTATCAATGGCAAGTGCAAAAATTTTACCTGACAGTATCAATATTCATACAATTCACATTGCAAATGGTTTGTATTCTGTCTCAGCAAATAATCAAAAATTTCCTGTAAATCCTCGTGGGTATATAAATATTATTGGAGAATCGGAGGAAAATGTAATCTTTGACGGAGAAGATGAATTACCTTTATTTCATTATCAATTAGGGGAAAAAGAATTCTTACTAAAAAACATAACCCTTACCAATGCTTACGAAATTTTTAGTGGTAATGCTATGTGGATATATATTGATTGTCAAGGAGCTCTTGAAAATGTAACTATAAAAAATGCTAATGCTTCTTCTACGGCTAAGGCTTTTACCTCCCAATTAGCCTATCTAAATCTAAAAAATATCACTGTACGCGATAATCGTGGTGATAATTGTTTTTGTACAATGAGTTATGAATTTGAAGCAGAAAACATTACTATTAGTGGTGCAAGAGCCGGAGGAAGTTGTTACGGAGGAGCATTCTCTCTTACCGGAGCTTACGGTGGTCCGGATAATCCAATCACAATAAAAAACTTTCTTGTATATGATAATACGTATCATCGTTCACAATATCTTGGTGGTGTTGGAGCAATGGGAGATAAAAGATATTATATAACCAATGCTACAATTACTGATAATGCTGCTTTCAATAGTACTACTACCGTTCAGTTTAGTGTTACAAGTGATGCAACATTAAATCTTTATAATTCAATAGTTTATTCGGATATGCAAAATGAAATTTGTCTTAGACATGAACCCGGATATACTCCACCGGTGCTTAATGTAGAACATTCTCTTATCAGAGGTGGGGAAGATGGAATATTCTATTATCCCGATGGTACATTAAATTGGGGAGAAGGTAATTTAGATTGTGATCCACTTTTCGATTTGGATAATGAGGATGAACCGTTTTCATTAAGCTCACGATCTCCATGTATTGATGCCGGAACAACAGATTTACCGGATTGCTTGTTGAGACTACCGGAATTTGATATTGCCGGAAATCCTCGTATTTATGGCGAAACTATTGATATGGGAGCTTATGAGTGGAATCCATTTTCCGGTAATGGAACTCCAGCTATTCCGGAAAAAACAAGTAGAATATATAATTATCCAAACCCCTTCAATCCTTCTACAACAATTTGCCTTGAGCTTGAAGAAAGAGGAAAAGTTTTATTGCAGATTTTTAATGTTAAAGGTCAATTGGTAAAAACTCTTATAGATTCTAAACTTTCGAGAGGTTATCACGAAATGATTTGGAGAGGTAAAGACCAGAATGGAAATCCGGTTGCTACCGGACATTATTTCCTCAAATTAAACCAAGATGGAATTGTTCGTGCAAAAAAAATGCTTCTGATGAAATAAAGTTATTGAACACCTGACATCAATGATTTTAAAATGAGACCTGTTTATAAAAAAGGAGAAATCCCAAAAGACCGGAAAAATAATGATCTAATAGATGCAATTTCCACAAATGGAAGAATTAAAAAATTTCTTTACTTCTGATACTCCATTGATTTTTTTGATAATGTTCATTTGAGCCTCCTTTTGAATTGTTGAATGTAAGCAATTCAATTTATATGGTTAGGTGGTTAAGAGAAGCTTCTTTGATCTTTTTATATGTTGTTTTTCAATGATTTAGATACTGCGAAACTTGAGTTAATTATAAATAGTATCTGACGAAAAGGATTTTTAATCATGAAGAACAGAAGTTCATGAAGAAAGATTAATCAGGAAATTATTTATTTTTCAGCTTCATAGAAGCGATATCTTTGTAGCCCAATGCGTTAGCGTTGGGTAAAGAAAAAAGAGAATCAAGCTACAGAGTAGCGACAAAAAAAAATCAGAAAAAGTTAGTTTTCGTTCAGATACTAACTAATTGAGGATTTATGACCATTTTAAAAAAGAATAGACTTGATTTGATTTTTAAATATTTGAATCAAGATGAAATGATAATTATCGAGAATATTTGTGAAAAAGAAATTGTTGAGCCGGAAACCAAGATTATAACTCTCGGTGATAGAAATCGAGATTTGTTATTTATTGAAGAAGGTTCGGCAGGAATTTTTATAACCGATCAAAATGGAAAGAAATTTAAAGTTGCTGAACAAAAGAAAGGAGAATTTATTGGTGAACAGAATTTTATTTTACCTGTTCGCCGTTCAGCTGATGTAATTGCAGAAACAAGAATGTCAATTCGTAGATATCAATATGCAAAACTTGTAAAAGTCTGTAAAACTAACAATGAATTGGGAACAAAAATTTTTGCTCTTCTAAATGATTCAATGGCTGAAAAATTTGCTAGAACTATAGATAAATATATTAATGGATTATGATTTATTATCCTCGTAGAACAATCAGCTTGATTGTTAATTGTTAATTAAGCTAATTACTTACAAAGCAGATAGATTCGGAAGGACTCATAAATTACAAAATGTAACCAAGATGGTTACGATCCTATATTTATTATCCCGCTTATCCGGTAAATCCAGCCTATTCTGATTTTGACTTTTCATTCTTCATTTTTTTCATTTTTAAAAAAGATTTCCCATTCTCTTACAAATTAGCAAACATAACATTCTTTTGCTAACTTCTTGAAAACACTAATCTTTCCACAATCTTATAAAAAAGAATTTGACATAATATTAGGTCACTCAAATTTGATATGTAAACTAAATAAAATTGTATTTTATCGGAGAAATAAATTTGAAAATAATTAAAATGTTCAGTGTTTTAAATGGTTCCTATAAAGATTTGGCATTCTACTCTTTTGGCATTAAGCATACATTTTTTCAAAATAAGTATTTTAATAATAACAATTTTATTTTATAAATTCCATTTAAAAATAAAAAAGAGATCAAATAAAAAAATAAGGAGAAAGTATGATGATTAATCAAAGAAACCTCGTTAGGTTACTTATAATGATTTTTCTGATGTCTGTCTGTTTTGCGAGTTTCCTTTTCGCAGCAGATTATTCAGAGTTTGTTGTAAAGAATCTCAAAGTCGAGGATGTTCCTGATGATGATGGTTCCGGACTCAAATTGAGTTGGACTCCTCTATCAAAAGAGGCAAGAATTATTGAATATCGCGTTTATCGCGGTGTAACAGAAGATTCCCTTTTTTATATCGGGAAAATTGATGTTAACGTAAAAACCGGAGTAGCCGGTGATGTAATGTATTATTATGACACAGGTTATAATTATTTCTTGAGTATAAACTCAAGAGGGAAATTAAAACGAGAAAAAAATCAACCTCAAAACATTTTTAGAGAAATTCCTCGTGATATTAATATCTCAGGTCCACTTTTAAAAGAATACAGAATTCTTTCTGTAGTCTCAAATAAGAATTTCTTCGATCATAATGTTGAAGTTCAAAAAAAGGATAAAGATGGAAATATTGATATTTATGCCGGATTTAAACTTCGTAATCTTACTCAATTAGCAAAAAAGTTAAAGAAAGATAAAAAATATTATTATTCTGTTATTGCTGTAAATGAAAAAAGAAGATATTATCCTCATGCACCTCCAGCTATTGGAATTGCTCGCGAAAATGATCCGGAAGAAATCAAAGAACTTTATGCTGTTGCAGTAAAAGATGCAGTCAATCCAAGAATTCAATTTGAATTTTCTCTTGCCGGAGTAACTGCCGGTCACAGATATCATAGTATTTATATGATAGAAAAAGATAGCTTAGAAGCTTTCAATGAATATCGAAGACAACTTGATAAAAAAGAATTGTATGATATTGCTGTAAAAGTAAACGAACATACACCTGAGTTTAAAGTTACTGCAAAAAATCCTGCAAAATTAATTTTTAGCCGTCATTCTTGTTTCCCATATACATCGAATAGAACAGCTGTTGTCAAAATTGTTGATGGCAAAACTGTTTGTGAAGAAGATACTGGGATTTATGAGAAAGATACTGACGGAGCTTTTTTTGATATAAATAACCTTGAAAACTACTATTTCTCCTTTTCAATTATTGATGGAGCAAGGTATGCTACTTATTCAGATCCTGTTCAAATTTCAGATGTCACCACAGAATCTGAACTTCCTGTAATTCCTGCATTTACTGTTTCTGATCGTGAAAGTGATAAAGGTGATTATAATAAAATAATGTGGGGAAAACCAATAATCAATCTTACAAATTCATATTTTTTGAACGAAAAAAAGACCAAACTTTCTGTAAATTATGAAATTTTAACAAATGATAATTTCAAGATAAAAAATGTTTATTTTGATGTTTATGATGAAAATGGAAAACAAATTGGTAAAACAATTAACGAATATTATCAAGATTTGAGAATTAAAGTGAAACTTCCGAAAGGAAGTGACCCAAAGGCTCCATTAAAATTTGTAATGAGATTTAAATGCAATAATGAGCTTCCTGAAAATTATGAGCTTACTCAGATTCTTTCTTTTGATCCTGTTTCTCGTTCATTAGCACCGGGAGAACTCAAACTCGGAAATGAGGATGTTTTCAAATACCAGTATTCATTGTATCGCAACACTGTAGGATTCCCTGTTTGGCGACTTGCTAAAAAAACAGTTGGATCTACACGGCAACTTTATGATTCTATTAGAAATGGTGGAAATCAATACTTTGGCGTAAGTGAATACGATGCTGAAAAAGGTTTATTTCTTATGGATTCTTCTTTTGGAGTAGGCAAAGATTATACTGGAAATTTATATAAATCAGCAGAATTCAAAAGAGAAAGAGATTATATTATAAGTCAGCAAACTATTCTTGATACACTCAAAGATGAAGCAAAAATCAAAGAAATTGATGATCAAATTGCTGAAATTCAAAAATCTATTGATGATGCTCAAAAAAATCCAATAGGTATGTTTGCTTCTAAGCTTGATGGAAAGAAAAGGATAGATTTCCTTCATAAACTGACTGAAGTTGCTTCAAGATCCTTCCATTATATGATAATTAAAAGTGATGGAAAAGGACATTTCTCTCAAACAAAAGTTTTTATTAATGATGGAACTCCAATTGGTAATACAAATGAATATTTCCCATTGGTTGGAAAAGAATACTTTATGCCAGTCTCAAACTGGTTTAAAAAATCTATGTTTCCGGCAATGATTGCTGCTTTATTCTTTGGTCTATTAGTATTTATTATGATTTCTAAAGCTAAAAAAGGAGATGATTTATATGTGAGACCAATTGCCGGTATTCAAGAAATTGATAATGCTATCGGGCGTGCAACTGAAATGGGAAGACCAATTTTATTTGTTCCAGGACTTTCGAGTATTGGCGATGTTGCAACTCTTGCCGGTTTAGCAATTCTCGGAAAAGTTGCCAAAAAAGCAGCTGAATATGATACAAAAATTCTTGTACCTTGCCGTGATTATCTTGTTCTTCCAATTGCACAAGAAATTGTTAAAGAAGCTCACTATGAAGCAGGACGACCAGATTCTTATGATAAGAGTTCCGTGTTCTTCATCACAACAACTCAATTTGCATTTGTTGCTGGTGTAAACGGAATTATGATTCGTGAAAAAACTGCTACTAACTTCTATATGGGTATGTTTTGGGCTGAATCACTTCTGATGACTGAAACAGGTAATATTACCGGTGCAATTCAGATTTCAGGAACAGACGCTGTAACACAAATTCCATTCTTTATCACAACTTGTGACTATACACTTATTGGGGAAGAGCTTTATGCTGCCTCTGCATATATGGCACGCGAGCCATTGCAGTTAGGAACACTTAAAGCTGTTGATTACCTCAAACTTGTTATTTTAATATTTATTGTCAGTGGAACTCTTTTATCATCAGCACATTTAACATTCCTGATTGATGCGTTCCCTGAAAAGTAGGAGGAATTAATGAAACGACAAATACCTTTAATGATAATAATCGTACTTGGCTTTATGTTTGCAGCCCATACGTTTATTCCACATAAATTATCAAATGACTTTTACGAGTGGTGGCAAGATTGGTCTAAAGCTATATCTCCATTCGCTGTTGTACTTGGAATTATGAGCTTATTCATGGTTCATGGCACAAAAATTTCCAGAAAAGCTCCAAACTGGCAATATAGTTTATTTACATTAGTTGCATTAGGTTTTACAGCTCTTTCCGGTTTTATTTGGGGAACAGACGAAGGAACTCCTTTTATGTGGTTGTTCAAAAACATACAAATGCCTATGGGTTCTACAATGTTTTCTCTCTTGGCATTCTATATTGCTTCTGCCGCTTACAAAGCATTCAGGGCAAGATCACCTGAAGCAACAGTCCTTCTTATTGCTGCAATTGTAGTAATGTTGGGACAAGTTCCTATTGGAATGAAAATCTCAAAATGGATTCCAGAAACAGCTCAGTGGATTCTTAATGTTCCAAATTTAGCAGCAAAGCGTGGTATCGCACTTGGTGTTGGACTTGGAATGACAGCAACTTCATTGAAGATTCTTCTTGGAATTGAAAGAACTTATTTGGGCGGAGGTGATTAAAAATGAGTCAAAAAAAGAATTTCTTTGAGAAGATGCAGGCATTGGATAGACGGTATATTTATATCGTAGTTGCTTTAGCAATCATCATACCACTATTGATTCCATATAACTCAAAAACTTATGTAACAGAACCGACAGAAAATCTATATAAAAAAATTGATTCTTACGCCGGAAAAGAAGACCGTGCTATTTTGTTATGCTTCTCACATGATGCTTCAACTATGGCAGAACTCTTTCCGATGGAAGTTGCAATTCTTAGACATTGTTTTGAGAGAAAAGTTAAAGTTTTTACTATCTGTTTTATGCCGGCAGCAAAACCTTTAATGGATTATGCTATCAATACCGCTAAAGAAGATTATGCTGTACAATCTGGAATTGACTATGTCAGTTTTGGATATAAACCTTACGGACTTTTCCTTCCTATCGTTCTTGGAATGGGAGATGATATTGGTGAAGCTGTTGATACTGATGATCAAGGTCGTAAAGTAAAAGATCTTCCTATCATTAAAGATGGTGGAATTACCAATTATAACGAAATGAATCTTGTAATTGACTTTGCAGCTTCAGCAGCAGTATTTACTTGGATTACTTATGCAAGAGCACGTTTTGGTGTAAATGTTGCAGCCGGTGTTACAGCTGTGATGGCAGCCGATAATTATATTTATCTGCAAACAGGACAATTAACCGGAATGTTGAGTGGGCTTAAAGGTGCTGCTGAATATGAAAAATTAGTTGATGTTTTTGCAACTTATAAAGATAAAAATGGAAAACCAGCACCAAGAGAATTTAGTAAAGAAATTCTCAAAGATAGTTGGATTAAATTATCTGACATTCAAAATAGATCACATAAAACAGCTCGTATCGGTATGAATGCTCAGACTGTTGCCCATTTGATGATTATTGTTTTCATTATTCTTGGTAATATTGGATATTTCATTTCCAGAAACAAAGGAAAAAATTAGGAGGTAGAAAATGACATTCGAAATGATAGGTAACCTAATAGCGGCGTTTTTCACCTTGTCTATATTTTCTTTTTTATACAAGGATAACCCGTTTTATAAATTTGCAGAAGCTATATTTATCGGAGTCTCAATGGGATATGCAATTCCTCTCGCATACGAAAAGGCATTTATTCCTTTTGTTTATTCTCCGATTTTCCTTGAGCATAGATTTTCAATAATTATACCGTCACTTATGGGTATTTTGTACATCTTTAGATTCTCAAAAAACCTCAGTTGGCTTTCAAGATATCCAATTGTTTTTGGTATGGCAATTGTTGGTATGGGAGTACCACAAGCAATGCATTCATCAGTACTTGTACAGATGAGAAGTTCTATGTTACCAATTGATAATATCAATACTGCTCTGATTTTTATTGGAACAATTACTATTTTACTTTATTTCTTTTTCTCAAAAGAGCACAAAGGTCTTTATGGTAAAGTTACAAATCTTGGTATTTGGTATATGATGATTGGATTTGGTGCATCTTTCGGTTTTACTGTTATGGCTCGTATTTCTTTATTAATTGGTCGTATTCAGTTTTTAGTCGGTGACGTACTTGGATTAATAAAATAATTAAAAAAAATATATTTTACCTTGCGGATAATTTTATTCGCAAGGTTTTTTTATTCTTATTAATGCAATAGAAAACGTAAATGTACATCAATTTTGTATTGCAATAATCAGGGTAATTTTAATTGAGGAGAATGATTTTATGAAGCAATTAATTAAATTTCGTTTTAGAGTAAAAAAACTACAGAAAAAGAATTCTGTTCGTAAAATTAGACAAATACCAATTTTTTATATTGATAGAAAAACTAAGAAGATTTGTATCGAAAAAATTGCCGGTGAATTTTGGCTCAGATGGCTTTATTCACATCCTTTTGGAAAAGTTGCACTTGAAACAATTGTGAAAAGAAAGATCATCTCTGATTTGTATGGAAAGAGAATGGATAAACCAAATTCAAAAAAGAGAATCCCAAAATTTGTGGAAAAGCTTGATATTGATTTATCTGAAGCTCAAAAATCTCTTGAAGAATTTACTACCTTCAATGATTTTTTTGTACGAAAATTAAAGAAGAATGCTCGTAAAATTGATTCTTCCAGCAACAGTGTTATTTCTCCTGCTGATGGAAAAATTACAGCTTTTCAAAAAATAGATGTTAACGAAAGGTTCATTATTAAAGGATATGATTTTGCTATTTCAGATTTTCTTGGAAATAACGAATTAGCCAAACAATTCATAAATGGAAGTATGATAATTATCAGATTATGTCCAACAGATTATCATCGATTTCATTTTCCAATTTCAGGAATTCCCGGAGAATCCTTCAAGATAAAAGGAAAATACTATTCGGTTTCACCAATTTCCCTCAGGAAAAAAGTAGAAACATTTTGCAATAATAAAAGAGAATATTGTATTATTAATTCAGAAAACTATGGAAACGTTCTTATGGCTGAAATCGGTGCTACTCTCGTTGGAGCTATCGAACAAACGTATGAACCAAATAAAAGTTATCAAAAGGGTGATGAAAAAGGATTCTTTAAATTTGGAGGTTCTTCAATACTTCTTCTCTTTAAAGAAAATTCTATTTCTATTGATAAGGATTTATTAGAGAATACTCAAAGAAAATTAGAGACTTGTATCAAAATGGGAGAAAAAATCGCATTATATAAAAACAATGAATAAAATAAGTCGATAGGTTAAAACCTATCTCTAAAACATTTAAAATCCTTCGAATTAATTTTAGAACCCCTGACCTCGTAATTTTCTTTTTTTGCTAATTCTGTAAATCGTATCTGAACGGAAAGGAATTTTTTTACCATGAAGAACAGAAGTTCATGAAGAAAGATTAATTGGGAAATTATTTATTTT
>JAOZMQ010000187.1 GCA_029934195.1 Candidatus Cloacimonadota bacterium
ACTAAATTAGTAATTAAATATCAGCAAAATAATTAAATTAAGCAATAAAAAATGGAGAATTAATGAAAATTCTAAATCAATTTAAATGGAGTCTCTTGTTAATTATTATTCAATTTGTGACAATAATATCATTTACACAATTAATACCTAAAAATATTCAAATTCCAATAATATGGAATTTTCAAAGTGAAGTAATAACATTAGTTAATAGAGGATTAGGGCTTTTTCTCCTATTAATTGTAAATATTTGTTTATTATTATTTTCATCATTATTGTACAAATTCAAAGTATTTAACAAATCTGAAGACAGAAATTATATGGAATTCATTCCAAGATTATCAACCATTATTATCTTCTATTTGTGTATTTTTCATGTTTTTATGCTCTTTTCTGCTCGATATAATTATCTTTCTACAAGAATTGATTTTATTACTTTTTTTATTGGATTGTTTTTGATTAGTTTAGGCAACATTTTTCCAAAACTCCCTCCAAATATCGTTTTTGGAATTAAGACACATTGGAGTTTATTCTCTAAAGAAAATTGGTTTAAAACTCATTTGATAGCTGGTTTAAGTTTCTCAATTTCTGGAACCATATTAATGATTTTTAGTTATGTCTTTTCCCATTTTTCATCGATAATCTTTGGAGCAAAAATATGTGGACTTAGTATAATATTGATTCCAATTTTCTATTCACTTTTCGGAAGTAAAAAGCAGAAATAAAGAGAAAAAATTGATAATGAACAAAATAGCAACAAAAAAATTATTTTTCATTCAGATACTAAATAGAATTGTACTTGACGAATTAATATTACTTTTTTTGCACTACTATATTAAAGAATTAAAGAGGAAATAATGAAAAAAATAACACTTATTTTATTTTTTGTAGTCGTATGTTCTGCCCTTTTCGCAGATTTCACAATTGAACAATCGCTTATTGATACCCTTACAAACAATGCAATCAAAAACTTAGAACCTTTACCAGAAAACTTAAAAAAAGTATATAATCAATATCTTGCTGAATATTCAGATGGGATAATGAGTTTTATGATCTCTTCAGAAGATAATTCCAAATTATGGGATACAAAACCTGAATTTCTATTAGATAATTACAAAATTGTAAAAAAATTGATGGAAATGGAAGATTTTGACAAGTTTTCAGATAAGTTTGTTCTGTCTTATATTATTAAAACAACGGTTTCACATGAAAAATTAACGAATTACCGTAAAATTTTTGCAGAAAAAAATCTTTTGGAATATGTAAATAAATTCCCAAATCTTACAGATAGAATTCGGGAAATCAATCTTTGGTGTCGTGAGAATATGATGTTTGTTTCTACTTCTGGTAGAACACAAGACCCGCTTTCTGTTTTACAAAAAAGTAACATCGGTAGATGTGGTGAGATGCAAGTTTTTTTCATTTCTGCTTGTAGAACAATTGGTATTCCAGCAAGACCAGCATGGACACCGTGGTGGGCTCATACCGATAATAATCATGCTTGGACAGAAGTTTTTGTTGATGGAAATTGGCATTATGTCGAGAATGCTCAACCTGATTATTTCTTAGATTCAACTTGGTTTTCAGCATCTGTAACAAAAGCACTTTTGGTTTTAGCTCGTAGTAGTTTCCCTGATAGTTTAGACGATGTAGTAGTCAAAGGAAAAAATAATAACTACGTAAATTCAACAAGTTATTATCAAGAAACACGTGATGTAAAATTCAATATTTTAGATTCAGAAAAAAATCCGGTTGATAGTGTAGCCATCAATTTCTTTGCTTTTAACTTTTCTTTATTAAGACCATTATTGGGAATCAGAACAGATAGTTTGGGAATCGCTTCTGTCAATATTAGCAAGGGAACTTTTTTGGCAATCGCCTATAAAGATAGCTTGTATGATTTTGCTCTAATTCCATTTGGGAAAGAATCTTCTGAATATACCTTGATTCTAGAAGATAAAAAATGGGAAGATTTAGATTTTATTTTTGAGTATCCAAAAGCAACCGGTATTCGGAAAGATGACCCTGATTTTTTTGCGGAAAGAAAGAAAAAAGCCGAAGAAAAGTACAATGATTTAGTTAAAGAAATTCAGTCTCATAAAATTCCCAATTATGCACCACAAAATGATTCTCTTTTTGAAGAAGTTTTTAAAAAATGTAGAAACAATAAACAATCAGTATTAAAATTTATCAAAGAAAATGATAATATTGAAAAAGATTTTTGGACGAAAATTTTAAATATTGATCCGAAATTTTTATGGCAAGCAACCACTGCTCAATGGAATAATATCTATTCAACTTATTTAGACTTAAAGAATAAAAATATCAATGAAGAGATATTTTCAGATTTGCTTTCACCAAGCGTAAAATACGAAATACTTCCCAATATTCAGGTCCCCAAAAAATATATTATTGATGAAGCTGAGAATCCTAAAGATAAGATTCATAAAATAATAAAGCTATTACACTCCAATCATGAAGTTGACAAAAAGAAGGCTACAAGCGGATTAATGTCACTCGACATCCTAATTGAAGCATCGTATTTACAAGACTTCCAATTCAAAACTCTTAGTTGCTATGTGTTAAAAGCAAATTATATTCCTGCTCAATACACCCGAATTCCTTCAACTATTATGGTGAAAGCTGATAGTGTTTGGCAAAATTATGATGTAATAAAAAATGAATTTTCAACACCACAAGATACTTCCAATTCAACATTAACTGCAATTGACTTTAAATTAATTGATGATTCCGGTTTACCGGTTACTATTAATCCAGATAATATTTCTACAACAATTTTTAAGAACGGTAGATTTTATCCAAATGATCGACAACTTGATTACAACAAAGAGAAAAGTGAAATCTTAGGTAAATTAGAAAAAGGAAGTTATCAAGTTCAGATTGGAATTCGTGAAAGTGGAAATATAACGAAAGTGAAATTGATTTCTTTGAATTTAAACAATCAATTACATTACTCCAAGGATTTAATTTTCAAAGATTTTAGAAGAAATTGGAAAAAGATTGATAATAAATATTTAGAATTTGTTTCATCATTTTTAGATAATCAACACGAGGACTGTATCATTTTGATTGGGAATTATGATAATGAACCGATACAAAGACTTGCTACAAAAACACGCAATAAAAAAGAGAATCAGAAATTTATTTGGATTGGAAATAATAAACCGATTGAACCTATTTCTAATTACATTGTTTCAGATAAATATAAGACATTTTTGGAGAATAATCCAGAATTGAAGCACAGATTAATAAGTTTCTATTATGATTCTGAAAATGAAAAATGGAATATGTTTGAAGGAAATTGGGACATTTTATTCAAATGATATGAAAATATTTAACTCATTAGATATCAATAAGCTAATTCTCTTTATTTAGTGCCTGAACGGAAAAGGAATTTTTTAACCATGAAGAACAGAAGTTCATGAAGAAAGATTAATTGGTAAATTATTTATTTTTCAGCTTCATAGAAGCGATATTTATGTAGCCCAATGCGTTAGCGTTGGGTAAAGATAAAAAGAAAACTAAAAAAGAAAATTCAGAAAAAGTTAGTTTTCGTAGAAGAACTATTTAATTTTATCATTGAACTTTAATTAGATATCTTTCGAGTTATTCAGTCATTATGTAATTCAAGAAAAAAAAATTTAATAAATATTAAAATTTTACTTGCCTAAAAATGCTATCTCATACTTTTTTACTATGAGATAAGAAATTTCAATTTTTTTGTTCTTATTGGTGATTAAAATTAATATGTAAATAAAAATGAGAGAGAAGATGTGTATAACAAAAAAAACAGAATATGCTCTAAGAGCTCTTTATGAAATTGATTCTAAGCAAGTCGATAAATTGGTTTCTATTAGAGAAATCTGCGATAAGCAAAACTTGCCAGTAAAATATATAGAACAAATTTTTAGGAAGCTTAAGCGAAGTAAGATTATTTGTAGTTTAAAAGGTACAAAAGGAGGATACACATTTATTCCTTCTCCCAAAGAGATTAATTTGCATGAAATAATGAGAGCTTTAGATGATAAAATCAATGACCTCCATTGCGAAAAAAATCAATATTGTAACAATCTACCTTGTGGTTTTCAAAATTTTGTAAGTGAGGTAAATACTAAAATTATCGAATATTTTAGTTCAATAACCTTAGATAAAATTTTCTTAAAAATTAAAGAAGTAGAAGGAGAATAAAATGCAAGAAATATATTTAGATAACTGCCTAACATCTAAACCTGCTCCTGAAGTGATAGAAGCAATGATTCCATACTTGAAAGATAATTTTCATTATCCAAAAAATTTTGTTAAAAAAGGTTCAATAATCTCATCAGATATAGAAAAATATAAAGTAGAAATATCCAGAACAATCGGGGCAAAATCTTCGGAAATTCATTTTACCACCGGAGGAACTTCTGCAAATAACCTCGCTATTAAAGGTTTACTTTCGGCAAATGTTGAAAAAGGAACGCATATTATTTGTTCGGTTATTGATTATCCGGACATTCTTACAAATGTTGCCTTTTTTGAAAACAGTGGCTTTGATGTAACTTATCTATCAGTTGATTCAGAAGGATTCATAGATTTGGAAGAACTTAAAAATTCTATTTGCGATAATACTATTTTATTTACAACAACAATTGCCAATCATGTTGTTGGAACAATTCAACCGATGAAAGAAATTAAACGAATTTTAGAATCTGCAAATCATAAAATTTATGTTCATGTTGATGCCTGCGAAGCATACGGAAGAATGCCAATAAATGTTGATGAACTTGGTATTGATCTTATGTCAATTAGTGCACACAAAATTAATGGTCCACAAGGAATCGGAGCTCTTTATAATAGAAAAGGAGTTCGATTAGCACAGGTAAAGCACGGAATTTCAAGACTGGATAATCTGGAAACCGGAGGAATTAGTACTGCTTTAATTGCCGGCTTTGCTAAAGCTGTTGAACTTATTTACAAAGATTTCAATGCTCATTTAAAACACCTAAACTCAATCTCGAATTATCTGATAAATAAGATTGAGAAAGAAATTCCTTTTACTCTTTTTAATGGAGCGAGAGGTGAAAAACGAATTTCTCATAATGTCAATATTTCATTTGAATATATTGAGGGAGAAGCCATTATGGTTATGCTTGATTTGAATGGAATCTCTGTAGCAACCGGAAGTGCTTGTGCTTCTCAAGGTTTAAAAGCAAATTATGTAATGATGGCATTAGGCAGAAATCATGAACAATCTCATGGTTCAATTAAATTCACTATCAGTACATATAATACTTTCAAAGAAATTGATTTGACAGTAGAGAAACTCATAGAAATTGTCCGTGAATTAAGAAATAGAAGTCCTTTATACAATCAGAGGAATAATTAGGAGATTAAAATGCAATATTCAAAAAAAGTACTCGATCATTTTATGCATCCGCACAATATTGGAGAAATAAAAGATGCAGATTCAGTTGCTACTGAAGGAAGTCCAGCTTGTGGCGATCAGGTTACTTTGTTTCTTAAAGTAAATCCAGACACAAAAATTATTGATGATATAAAATTTCAGTCTTATGGTTGTGCATCAAATATAGCAACCGGTTCTATAATTACAGAAATGGCAAAAGGCAAATCGTTAGACGAAGCAAAAAAGATTGATTGGAAATCAGCTGCTGCTGAACTTGATGGCTTACCTCCTCAGAAAATGCATTGCTCTGTTTTAGCTGTCGATACACTTCGGACTGCAATTCAAAACTATGAATTAAAAAATAATTTGATAGAAAAGGAAGTAATTTCTAAAACTACAATTGTAAAAGAGCTAAAAAATATTATTCATCCACTTTCAGGTGAAGATATTATCTCAATGAAATTAGTAAAGTATGCAGGTTTTGAAAATGGAATTGCAATTATTGATTTGGATATTCCATCTTTCGATCAGTATCGTGATAATATTGCAGAGGAAATTAAAGAACATTTGGAAAAATTTGAAGAGATAAATGATATCAAAATTACAATGTAAATAGTATCTGAACAAAAAAGAAATTTTAACCTTGAAGGAAATGAAGTTAAGAAGAAAAGATTAATTGGGAAATTATTTATTTTTCAGCTTCATAGAAGCGATATCTTTGTAGCCCAATGCGTTAGCGTTGGGTAAAGAAAAAAAGAGAACTAAGCTACAGAGTAGCGACAAAAAAAAAGAAAATTTAGGAAAAGTTACTTTTAGTTCAGATACTAATTAAACCACACTCTCTCACAATCTTTTCACAAAAAACTCATT
>JAOZMQ010000188.1 GCA_029934195.1 Candidatus Cloacimonadota bacterium
ATAGATATTTGAAAAATTAAATAATCTAACTGAATTTTGTGTTCATAGAAAAAAACGGATAATGCAGTAATTCTTAATAAATACAATACTGCACAATCCGTTTAAATTTTTTTGGATCTAATTTCAATAAATATTATTTATTAATAATTGATTTTAGATGGTTGATATAATTTACAGCACCACCTCTTTGATATCCTGTTTGTCCCAATATTTCACTATTTTTGTCCAATATAAGAATTGTAGGAAATCCTTTAATATTATATTTTTCAGCTAAACTTCTATTATAAGCCTTTTGTTCATTTGACATTTTTTTTGAACGAGGAAAGTCTAATAAAACAAGAACTAAATTTTCATTTGCATAATCAATAAATTCTTTTTGTGAAAAAACTTCATCTTCCAAAACAAAACACCATTTACACCAATCAGAACCAGTAAAATCAACAAGAATTGGAACATCATTATCTGAGGCAACTTCCATCGCTTCTTCAATATTTTCATACCAAGTTAATTCATTTTTTTTATTATTTCCTGCAAAAAGAGATGTTAGAATAACAACTAACATTATAAGTGTGGCGAGTAAATTTTTTTTCATTATATTTTTTCTCCATTTATTATGATACTTGAATTAATTTTTGCTACTTTTGATAACATTGCAGAAACCCCACAATATCTTGTCAATGATAAGTTTACTGCTTTTGATACTTTCTCAGCTGGAATCAATTTCCCTGAGAAATTAAAAGAAATGTTTATCGTGTGATAAAATTTCGGATGCTCTGTTGTTAATTCACCATCTACATCAACAGTAAATTTATAATCTGTTACTTTCATTTTTTTTAATATTGAGACAACATCCATGCCTGAACATCCTGCCATTGAAGTAAGTAGAAGTCCTTTTGGACGAGGTCCTAAATCATTACCACCAAATTTAGCATCAGCATCAATATTAAAATGATGTCCGTTAAGTTCTGCATCGAAACACATGTCATTGGTCCAAACTAACCTTGTACTATTTGCCATTTTTTCCCCTGATAATAAAAAAACAGGTTATATACTTTTCAATACAACCTGTTATTAATATTTTTTTTAGCTTACTTTTAATACATCTATAATTGCTTTTTCGAAAGATTCTTTTGGTAAAGCTCCCATTGACATTTGTGGCTGTCCTTCTGTAGGTACAAATAAAATAGATGGGATTGAACGAATTCCAAACATTGATGCTAATTCTTGTTGAGCTTCGGTATCAATTTTATAAATATTTACCTTACCATCATATTCTTTTGATAATTCTTCAAGTACTGGTGCAACCATCTTGCAAGGTCCACACCAATCAGCATAAAAATCAATAATACAAGGTATTGTTCCTTCAAATTTCCATTCTTTGTTCTGCTCAAAATTAAATACTTTTTCCTTAAACGTGTCCTTTGTTAAATGTTCCATTATTTTTTCTCCTTAAATTAGATTTAGAATAAAAATTAAGATTAGGAATTAGAAAAATATGATTCGCTAATTATTAATATTGCTCTATCATATTTCCTCAATTTCAACCTTATTCTTTTCTTTGTTATCATTCATAATTAAAAGTTAATCTAATTACAAATTTGATAGTGTCAAATATTTATGTAAAAAAAATTCTGATTTCTAAAATAGAATACAGATTTTAGATTATAGATGACTTTCTTTCTCCTCTATAAAAAATATCCTATTTTTACTTCAGACATCTACAAAATCCCCCAAAATCAAGTCATTCGTATGACACTTGAGATTATGAAAATTTAGATCCGTAGCCTTCTCGTCGGACATTATTATAGGAGATTCTCCAAAATTAGATTGTAATCCCAGACTTAATTCAAGGATATATTTAGCCGGCAATTCCAATGTTCTTACGATACTGGCTAATATGTATCAGAATAGAACTTATCCGCAAAATTTCAGTAACTTTTGTCTGATTAAAAGTCGCTTGTAAAAGTGCAATTGCATAGGTTTCAAAAGATGAGGTAAAATGATTCTTAGCTTGAGACCAAGAAACATTGATCGATTTCACCTTATTTACATTTGATACGAGGAATAGAAGTTCCGAACCTCTGCTGTAACTTATGTTAATTTAACATAAATTAAGGGCATGTGTTCAAATTTATATACAATGAAATCATGTTTTCTGAACTAATTTTCAAAGATTAATAAGTTTGCTTGACAATTGGATTAATTAAAAAAAAATCTCTTTCAAAATTAATAATTGAGGATATCTATGAGTATTGTGGAAATGAATCTTCAGAAGTCTGGTAAATATCTCACTATAAAATTGCAACATGAATTGCATGGAATAA
The DNA here is from genome assembly GCA_029934195.1 of Candidatus Cloacimonadota bacterium. Lineage (GTDB taxonomy): Bacteria > Cloacimonadota > Cloacimonadia > Cloacimonadales > JAOZMQ01 > JAOZMQ01. Next base: position 2,325 of record JAOZMQ010000188.1, read on the forward strand.
GTGTAGATAAAATTTTGCAAATTATTGCAATTCCAGAAATCACACCAGTTCCAAAAACCAAAAGCTTTATGAAAGGCGTATTTAATTTACGTGGGAAAATTATACCAATTATTGATTTAAGATTGATTCTTTCAATGCCAAAAGCAGAATACAATGATCGTACAAGCATAGTAATTATCAAAACTCAACATGATCAACAGGAAATTCTTATTGGTACAGTTGTAGATACTGTGTATGAAGTTATTAATATTGTAGATTCTCAAATTGAAGAAAAACCATCTTTTGGTACTGAATCTGCCAATGAATTCATTATTGGAATTGCACATGTTGATAACAAAGTTGTGTCATTATTGGACATTGATAAAATTCTATCAAAAAAAGAAATTGAGAATTATACGAAATAAATTATATCATCTACCTTTGACTTATTTATTATCTTCTTCGTTGAATAAAGATTAAATATCTAAAGATGTTCACAATTTATTTCACGGCAAACTATTAGTACCATAGGAGAATATTATGGCTTTTACCTATTTTTTTCGTGATGCTTTTTCTATTGATTTAGCAATTAAAAAATTATTGGAGGAAAAATTTGTTGCGGATTCTATAAGAATATGGGATGCTGGTTGTGCAAATGGACCAGAAACCTTTACAATTGCCTTGTTACTTTCTGAAGCAATGGAAAATGCTTTCAATAAAGTTGAAATATTTGCAACAGATATTGATGAAAACAATAAATTTGGCACTCAAATCCTTTCTGGAATTTACCCGAAAACTGATTTGTTAAGAATTCCAAAAAACATTTTCGAGAAATATTTTCTTCAAATTGATGATAATAATTTCAAAATCAATGCTCACATTTTGAACTCAATTAAATTTCAAAAACATGACCTCTTATCTTTAAAAGAACCATACAAGAAAATTAATTTTATTGTATGTAAAAATGTTCTTTTACATTTTACCTATAAAGAAAGGATTGAGGTTATCAAAATGTACCATAGATCATTATTAACAAATGGCTTACTTCTTATGGAACATACCCAAAAAATGCCTGAAGAATTGTCACATTTATTTACAAAGCTTTTTGCTAATGCCCAGGTGTTCCAAAAGAAATGAGAATTACAGATATTCCAGTTAATCCATCAACTTATTCTTCTAAAGTATATTTGCTACGTGGCGACTTTAATGGACTTGCTGATTTAAATACATTGATAGATTCTGGTGGTGATGATTATATTATTCATAAAATTGAAGAAATTAATACTGGACTGGGCAAGAAAAAAGTAAGCCAGATAATATTAACTCACAATCATTTTGATCATACAATCGGAGCAAGACATTATAAAGAGAAATATAATGATGTAAAAATATATTCTTATGCAGAAACTAAAATTACTGACTACACACTCAGAAATAAACAAATATTGAAAGTTGCTGATACTTTGGCAGAAATTATTCATTCTCCTTTTCATTCGCATGATTCAATCTGTATATATTTTCATAAAGAAAAAATTCTATTTTCAGGAGATGTCCAACTTGTTTTTTATTCAAAACAGGCAAATATTGAAGTTGCATTTATTGAATTTCTTGAATTATTGGTAAGCTTGAATATTGAAACAATTTATCCTGGACATGGAAATAGAATCGAAAATGCAAATGAAGTTTTAAGAAATTCTTTGAGGATTCTCACAACAAATGTTTGAATGAAAACTTGTATTATTACTTGAACGAAAACTAACTTTTCCTGAATTTTCTTTTTTTGTCGCTACTCAGTAGCTTGATTCTCTTTTTTCTTTACCAACACTAACGCATTGGGCTACATAAATGTAGCTTCTATGAAGCTGAAGAATATATAATTTCTCAATTGATCTTTCTTCATGAACTTCTGTTCTTCATGGTTAAAAAGTCCTTTTTCGTTCAGATACTACTTAGCTAATAATTGTCCGCTACTTCCAATGCAAAACTATTATTTATAGAAGTTGATGAGAAAATCATATAAAAGTATCTTAAGAATGACTTGATTTTGGGGGATTCTATAGATGTCTGAAATTATATAAAAACCACTCTTTTTTAACTGTTTTTTTCAATTTAAAATCAAAATAAAATTATTAAAAAAGTTGTTCGCTTGTACCAACGAGACACTTTTAAAAAAAGAAAATTTCCTGTAACTCTTTTGTTTTGAATTGTTTACAAAGCTTAAAAGTGGAGGTGGCGGGAATCGAACCCGCGTCCAAAGATAAGACAAAAGCCAAATCTACATGTTTAGGTATTTCTTAATCTTACTTTTCGTTAAGGAAACACTCAAACCGTGCGAAAAGCCAGATTGTTAATTGTCGGCAAAAAACTACAATCATCATTTTTCGCGTATCTGAAGGTTTATGACAGTCTCTGAAAACTATTCAGCATCATTAACAGGACCGTAGCAACATTATGCTGCTAATGCGTAATTTTCGTTTGCGTTTAAATTAACTTTCCACCGTGATTAACGAGTAGGTAAACTCCTCGACATGCATCAACAATCCTCTTTATCCCTGTCGAAACCAGGACACCCCCGTATGTTCTTTTCAATATATTTTACTTTTTTTATTCTTGCATTAAATTGTCAATTGAATTATTTATCTTTTAGAATGATAGTAAATTTACTCGTTTAAATATTATTATAAAAAATGTTGCACATAAATTCAAATTAAAAACAATGGTAATAATAAATTGAAAAGGAGATTAAAATGAGCAAAAGTAAAAAATTATTATTAGTTCTAATAATTGTATTAGTTACAATTTCAACACTTTCGGCAAAATATTATTGTGAATGGAAAACTAATATGGGTTCATTTCGTGCAATATTACATGATGATCTTGTTCCAATTACGGCAAACAATTTCATAGATCTTGCAAGAGATAATTTTTATGATGATTTGATATTTCATCGAGTAATAGAAGGATTTGTTATTCAAGATGGAGATCCTCTTGGAAATGGATATGGTGGACCAGGCTATTCAATTCCGGATGAATTTACACCTGAATTAAGGCATGATGCTCCTGGAGTTTTGGCAATGGCAAATGCAGGACCAAATACAGGTGGTTCCCAATATTATATAACCTTAGCTGCTTTACCATCTCTTGATGATCATTATTCCATCTTTGGAAATGTTTATGAAGGAATGGATGTAGTTTTTGATATTAGTCATGTACCTGTTGATTCTGTAAATAACAAACCGATAAACGATGTTGTGATTGATAGTATCAGAATTTTTGATTTCAATATTAATTGTTTTTTACCAGAACAGGAATTTACTACGACAATTAATGAAAATTATCCTTTTATGATTTTGGCTACTGGTGATTTTAATGACCCAATTTTCCGATGGTACTTAAATAGTGTTGAACAAAATGAAACATCTTTTATGTTTGTCCCAATTTATCCAAGTACAGGGGAATATTTTATAAAAGGTATTATTTCGGATGGTACTTATGAAGTTGAACACGAATGGATTGTTACGGTAAACGCATCTACAGAAAATAAAAAAGTCAATAAATCATCAGAAGAAATTTTACAGCAGAATTATCCAAATCCACTCGTACTAAATGATAATTATCGCAATTTTGAAACACAATTTGATTTTTTTATGAACAATCCCGGAAATGTTGAATTGAGTATTTTTAATACAAAAGGTCAATTGGTAAATACTTTGTTGGATAAATATCTCCCCAAAGGGAATAATAATATCAAATGGAATGGGCAAGACAAAAATGGAAATACAGTAAGTACTGGAATTTATTTTTATAGACTAAAAACAGATGACACTACTTTGACTAAAAAGTTATTGATTGTCAGGTAATCTGTTTTATAATTGTAGCTAAATAGTACTTGAACGAAAACTATATTTTCCAGAATTTTCTTTTTTTGTCGCTACTCTGTAGCTTGATTCTCTTTTTTCTTTACCCA